>NZ_JAUBRB010000001.1:209147-313844 GCF_036701585.1 Microcoleus sp. POL10_C6
AGTCGGTGTGGGAGTTGGTGTGGGAGTTGGAGTTGGTGTTGGTGCTATCAGTCCATCCACAGTAGCGGTAGCAGGGGGACTGATAGCACCGCTGTTGTCTGTGGCGCTGTAGGTGAAATTGCTTCCTGTAAAGGTGCCCGTCGTTTGGAAAAATAGTTGCTGCAACTGTGCTGGAGTCAGGACTTGGCCTGGTGTCACTGGTACGCCACCGTTGGCTGGATCTCCTAAAAACAGGACTGCTTGGTCTGGTGAGGGCAGGGTGTTGATCGTGTAAGAGACGATCGACCCGTCGGGGTCGAGGTCGCGGCCTCCCAATCCCGTGACTAACTGGCTGCTGTTGGGCCCTAGGCTGGAGGTGGCATTGTTGGCCTCTGGCGGTTGGTTGGGAGTTGGAGGTGGTGTCAGAGTTGTGGTGACTGTAGATGCGTTGTTGTCCAGAGTCGGGTCAGCGGTAGTTGAGGTACTTCTGGCGGTGTTGGTGACGCTGCCGGATGCAGGTACGATGAAGCTGACTGTGTTGGTGACGGCGGCACCGCTGGCTAAGCTGGGAACGGGCGCGAAGGTGACAATACCTGTATTGGGATCGTAGACACCGCCGTTGACTTCTGTTACGGCGCCAACGATGCTGTCAGTAATTGTGAGGTTTTCGGCTGTGCTTGGGCCGTTGTTGACTGTGGAAATTATGTAAGTAACTCTTTCACCTGGTGCTGCTGCCGCAGTCCCGCTTTTGGTGGTAACGACATCGGCACTAGGTGTCAGAGTTGTGGTGACTGTAGCCAGCGGATCAGTGCCGTTGTTGTTCTCAGGAAAAGGATCTGGGGTAGCTGAGGTATTTCTGGCAGTGTTGGTGACGCTGCCAGATGCAGATGCAGGTGCGATGAAGCGGACTGTGTTAATGGCAGGAGCACCGGAAGGCAAGCTGGGAATCGGTGGGAAGGTGACAATCCCAGTATCTGGATTGTAAACAGCCTCGTTGGGTAGACTAACTATTGTTAAACCGCGAACAATGCTGTCGGTAACGGTGACGTTTTCGGCTGTGCTTGGCCCGTTGTTGACCGTGGAAATTGTGTAAGTAACTGTTTCACCCGGTGCTGCTGCCGTAGTCCCGGTTTTGGTGGTAACAACATCGGCAAGAGCAGCAACAATTGTAGTTGAGACTTGAGAGATGGGTTGGGAACTATTGTTGTTAGCTAGATTGGGGTCGAAAGTGCTGGATGTGCTATAGGCAGTGTTAGTTAAGGGAGCTGTGACTGTTGGGGAAACTGTGGCGGTGATGGTGCGGGTTTGGCTAGCACCATTAGCCAGAGTCGGAATCGCCGGCCAGATGACCGTCCTCGTTGTGGGGTTGTATGTGGCGAGGTCGGAGGCGCTGACGAAACTTAAGCCCTCTGGGAGCGGATCTTGAATCAGGACGCTTTCGGCGCTGTTTGGCCCGTTATTTGTGGAGGTAATCGTATAGGTAATGGTGCTATTGGGTATGGCGAACAGCGGGCCTTTTTTAACAATGGAAACGTCTGCTACAAGTGTAGGCGGATCGATACTTTGGACGATGACATTGTTAACTTCGTGAATGTTTGTATTTCCCCCTGTCGAAGCAGCAAACCCAAATTTAAAAGTACGTGGCACTTCTCCGTTTATGGTTGTCAAATTTGGTATGTCGATCAGTGTTTCGCCCGCATCAAAGATGCCGTTGCTGTCCAAGTCGAAGGCAACTGTGAGACGGTTAGGAGATATTATTGAATTCGCCGGAAATAATGTAATTTGGACACTTCTTTTAGCAGCAGTGCGAGTGGTTGTATCTTTATTATCTATGCCAAGGGCAATGGAAGTGCTAGTTAAAAAATTATAAGATGTGCTTTGGCTGCCTCTAAGTCCTAATGAATCCGGCCGTTGCCCGGGGCCGCCCACACGCCCTCCCACTCCTGTTTGACTAGCAGAATAATTGCCAAACTCGTCTAATCCGACACCTAAATAACCTCCTGAAATACCAAGTGAAGCGGGGCTATTATTATTCTGAGCATAGCCGAGAGAGCCACCATAGCCTCCCGCTTCTGTTGGCGTAGCTGTTCCGTCAATGAGGAAAAAACTAATGCCATCGGCACCAAGGGGGGTATCATCCCCTACTGGTCGTTGTGGAAAAAGGACAGTACCTCTGTTATAGGCAAAGTAATCAAAGGTAACTCTCAGACCCTCAGTGGCCGAGATGGGGTTGTTGTAGATTACAAAAGCTGCTTGTTGAAAGGCGTTTGATGTTAATCTCAAAGTACCTTGTCCCTCTAGATCGCCAGTCCCTAAAGCAGGAATAACACCGCTGGTGTTGGCTGTACTACCTGCGGTTAAGCCTGGGTTAGATGAAAGGGTGTTGCCAACTCCATATATCCAAGGCCCGATTACTGTTGAATTTTTAAATTCTTCAGCAGCTAAGGTAGCCAGGACTGATGTGTAGCTTTCTAGGACTTTTTTTTCAAAGGCTAATTCGGTATTTATTTGTCCTGTGGTAATTTCTAATTCCCAGTTGCCACCTAATGCTGCACTCCCTGTTAAATTATTGGAAGCGGCAATATTTGCTCCTGTTATTTCGCTGAGTTTTTGTATAAACTTTAGACCTGATTCCCCGGCGCCTGTGTAGCAACTTAACAGCAGAATACTACCTGTTTCTTTGAGAGCTTTACCCCACTGCTGCAATTGGCGGGAATAGGTTTCTATATTGTGAATATTGAGTTCTGCCCGGCCGATTTCTACTGATGCTGATGCGCCGTGAGCAACTATTTGAATGCTGTTGAGGTTGTGCCGCGAGGCTGCTATTTCGGCAATTTGTTCGATTCCATCCCGGGTTCTATCGAGCAGGATTACTTCTGTATCGCTTTTCACTCCCCTGAGAAACTCTTGGTAGTTTTCTACTTGTGAATCCACAATCGCTAGATTTTTTCGACTAGCCGTCTCTGCTTTATGGCTAGCTTGTCTCAAGATTTTAGTTTCCATATTGGTAGATTTCCCTGTTTGTGTAGATGACTAATTTGACAGATTTAGGAGGGTTTTCATTTGGGGTTAATTTTGTTGCTAAATCTAAGCTACCCCTTTTCATAGATGACGATAAACTTTCAACTATAAAGTTTTAAAAGTTATTTTTTACGAGACATAATACTTACCTCTATTTGTTATTTGTGATGTTAGTCAATCATTAGACAGGATTTACTGCGATCGCCCTTGGATGTCCTGATGCGGCCGATGGCTGCAAATTCTAACATGAATAAGGGGTAACAGCCTTTGTATTAGCGAAGATGCTCTATTTTTGGAAAAAATGATATTAGGTCTAAGGTTAGTTATATGGTAAATTACTTACGGATTTATCAGCATAAGGGGTCTAACCCCTCATAGCGCTGTTCTTAGTCTGGTGATATCGAGGCTGGCTCAGACAGCTTGAACCGTAAATATACTGAAAATATTAATTTCCTAAAAATTGGCAGATTTTGACTTTGAGGTGCGATCGCTCTTAAAAGTTGAGAGTACCGTATTTCTAGAGATTTATACTTATACTAATTGGGTGTGCAGTAAACTCACAGCCATGTAATAATAACAACTTAACGCTACAAAAGTTAACAAAAAAAGTTGACAAATTATATATGTTAATACCAGGATTGCGGTGACAAAAAAGAACGATCGCCCTTCAGTTCAAAAAGTACGATCGCCCTTTACACCCTGTTTTTATCTAAATCATCAAACTGCGTCGATCGCACCCTCTAACGCCGCTTGCTAAGCGTCAATATCGAGTTCGCGCACTAAAAAAGCCCATTCATCAGCCAATTCTTCAATCACTTTAGCTGTAGGTTTGCCACCCCCGTGTCCCGCTTTAGTTTCAATGCGAATTAACACTGGTTTTTCTCCCGCGTGGGTTTCTTGCAAAGCAGAAGCAAACTTGAAACTGTGGGCGGGAACCACGCGATCGTCGTGATCGGCAGTTGTAATCATTGTCGCCGGATAAGCCGTTCCCGGTTTGAGATTGTGCAGGGGAGAATAGCCGTAAATTGTCGGAAATTCCTCGGCATTTTCGGGAGAACCGTATTCCGAAGTCCAGGCCCAACCAATGGTAAACTTGTGGAAGCGCAGCATATCCATAACCCCGACTGCGGGCAATGCTGCACCGAACAATTCCGGTCGCTGAGTCATGCAAGCCCCTACTAATAAACCGCCGTTGCTACCACCTGCGATCGCCAATTTTGCAGGTTTGGTGTATTTGTTTTCGATCAGCCATTCAGCGCCAGCTATAAAGTCATCAAACACGTTTTGCTTATTCAACTTTGTCCCTGCTTGGTGCCATGATTCGCCGTACTCGCCGCCCCCCCGCAAACAGGCGATCGCATAAACTCCGCCCAGATCCAGCCATACGACATTGCTAATCGAAAAACTCGGAGTTAGGGACACGCCAAAACCGCCGTAGCCGTAAAGATAAGTGGGGTTATTGCCATCAAAGTGCAAGCCTTTCTTGTGGGTGATAAACATGGGTACTTGCGTACCGTCTTTGCTGGGGTAAAATACTTGTTTTGTTTCGTAATCCTCGGGATTAAAATCGACATTTGGCTGCCGATAAATCGTACTTTTATCTGTCACCATATTGTAGTGATAGATGATGTTAGGTGCAGTGAAACTGGTGTAAGCATAAAAAGTTTCGGTGTCGTGCCTCTTGCCGCTGAATCCTCCCGCCGAACCGATTCCGGGCAAGGCAACTTCTCGCACGAAAGAGCCATCTAAGTTAAAGATTTTAATCTGAGTGTAGGCGTCTTTCAAGTAGGAAGCCACAAATTGATTGTTCAGCAGGCCTATGCCTTCGAGAGTTTCTGCTGCTTCGGGGATAATTTCTGTGAACCCCCCCTCTCTGGGCGACGGGGGAGTTTCATCACAAGCGAGGGATGAGGGAGGTTGGTTGTTGGTGTCGATCGCAATTACGCGGCCCAACGGTGCATTTAAGTTTGTTTGAAACCAGAAAAGAGAGCCTTCATTGTCGATGAAACTGTACTCAGCCTCGAATTCGCTAATCAGTTCTACAACGGTTGATTCCGGTGCAGTTAAGTCCTTGTAGAAAATCAAGTTTTTGGTTTCAGTTCCTTGCCAAACTGAGATAATCAAGTATTTGCCATCTTCGGTGACGCCGCCGCTAAATCCCCACTCTTTTTGGTCGGGTCGCTCGTAGATTAATACGTCTTCAGATTGGGGGGTGCCGATGTGGTGGTAAAACAGTTTTTGGTAATAGTTAACTTCTTCGTGCTTGCTTTTTTCGTTGGGTTCGTCGTAGCGACTATAAAAAAAGCCTTTGCCGTCATGAGTCCATGAAGCGCCAGAAAATTTAATCCACTTTAAATGGTATGATAAATCTTCTCCGGTTGCCACATCGCGGACTTTCCATTCCTGCCAGTCGGAACCAGAACTTGACAAACCGTAGGCCATGTATTGGCCATCTTCGCTGATAGCTACGCCACCCAGAGCAACGGTTCCATCTTCTGAGAGAGTGTTGGGGTCAATTAATACTTTGGGTTCGGTGTCGAGGGATGTTAATGTGTAGAGTACGGATTGATTTTGCAGGCCGTCATTCTTGTAGTAGAAATAGCGAGATCCTTCTTTGAAAGGTATGCCGTATTTCTCGTAATCCCAAAGTTGAGTCAGGCGCTGTTTGATTTTTTCCCGCGCCGGAATTTCGTTGAGGTAGGCAAAGGTAACTTGATTTTGGGCTTCCACCCAAGCTTGGGTTTCCTCAGAGTCGGGATTTTCCAGCCATCTGTAGGGGTCGGATACTTTGACGCCGTGGTAGTCGTCTGTTTGGTCGATTTTGCGGGTTGTGGGGTAGGTGAAAGGTCGATCGAATTTGGTCATGATTTTTTACTATTCTCGGTAACTTTTTCCAGTTTACCCTTTCGCGGCAGTGACAGGGGAGAGTCGCTCAATTGGGGATTTGAGATTTTATCCTAAATCTGGGTTAAATAAGTAACCCCACCTCAAAAAACAGAAGACTTAGATACCTGAATCGTTTAAAATATTGGGTGTAGAGCAATCCTAAATCATTTGTGAATTTCTTACTCCCTCCCCGCGAGTTCGGGGAGGGTTGGGGTGGGGTAAAAGAATTAGGACTCCTGCAAGGAGTGCTATATAACATAAAAGCTAGAGTCAATAAATACTATTTTAAAATGAGATATAATTAATGTGGTTTTTGTCGGAATAAAGGGCTTCCCAAGAATGACTAAATTTCCCCATGACAGTTGGCAAAAGAATACCTCAGAGAGTTATTGTCACCTCTAGGAGAAGTAGAAACAAGTAAAGATGTTTCTGCTCAAGTTTGAGAAATTGATATCGGGTTTAAACCCACCTCTGGATCGCCTGAATACGTAGAGAATTTAGGTTTATTAGGTCAAATGACTGCGACTGTGGCTGCGATCGAACCATTTCGCAATGCCGTCAATACAGAGGATATCTTCAGTTGTGTTGTCAAACTTTTAAATACTAGGGCAGAATTACTGCGCCGAGCTAATCGAGAAGAGCAACGTTTAGAATCCCAGCAATTACCCCGGTTGTGGATTCTGACTCCCACTGCTTCGGAGGCTTTGTTAAGCAGTTTTAATTTTATGGTTCCAGAAGAATCAGAAGGTTGGGGGAGGGGGGTTTATTTTCTATCGGAAGTTTGGCGAGTAGGATTGATAGCTATTCACCAGCTACCGAATGTTCCAGAAACGATGTGGTTGCGGATTTTAGGTAAGGGTAAAGTACAGCAAGGGGCGATCGCGGAATTAACAAGATTGCCTGTTGATAGTCCCTTACGAGCTAATACGCTAGAATTATTGTACAACCTGCAAGCGAATCTGCAAGTAAATTTAGCAGCTAGTGCCCCAGGAAATCAGGAAGATAAGGAGTTAGTTATGGCGCTCGTACCTCTGTTACAACAAAAAATAGATGAGGCAACACAACAAGGAAGAGAAGAAGGAAGAGAAGAAGGAAGAGAAGAAGCACAGCGGTTGATTTGGCAGAACTTTCTGCAAGTCCGATTTGGGGAGTTAGACGCTCAGACAATTGCCTTTTTTTCCTCTGTCTCGGCTTTACCTGTTGGTGAATTCACTATGTTGTTAGTGCAATTATCCACATTGCCAATCGCTTCTTCAGATAGACAGCAAGTACAAACTTTAATCGCCGAAAATGTCTTGAGAAAGCGCTTTGGTCAATTAGAAGCAAACACCGTCAATCTCATCCCAAATTTGCTCGCATTGTCTGCCGAAAACTTATCGCTATTGCTGTCACAACTGCCAGATTTGTCAATAGAAAAACTAATTTCTCGATTAGAAAACTCTTCCCTTTGACTAAAAAAAGAGCGATTAAGCTTGCTCAAGTTCTTGTGGAAAGTAGGGGTTGGGCGTCCCGCCCGCCGCCAGAAAAGACAATTTAGATGCGGGACAACTTATAACTAATCCAACTCCCTCCTTCCTTCCAAAGCGCGAGCCAATGTAACTTCATCGGCATATTCCAAATCTCCCCCCATCGGCAAACCAAAAGCTATGCGCGTTACAAGGGTAAAAGGTTTTAATAAGTGACCGATATAAAGAGTAGTAGTTTCGCCTTCCACGCTGGGACTAATAGCAATAATTACTTCCTTAACCTTTTGCTGGCTGACGCGCCGGACTAATGGTTGAATATTCAATTGTTCCGGGCCAATTCCATCCATCGGCGAGATAACGCCACCAACAACGTGATATTTGCCCATGTATTCCCGCGTTTTTTCTAAAGCGATTACATCGCGGGATTCTGACACTACACAAATGGTATGACTGTCGCGGTTGGGATTGCGGCAAATTTCGCAAACAGGGTCAGCAGATAAGTGAAAGCATACTTGACAGAAACCTACTTGCTGTTTGGCATCAATCAAAGATTTAGCTAGGGCTTGCACTTCTTCTTCCGGTCGCTTCAAAATATGTAAAGCGAGCCGCTGGGCTGTTTTTGGGCCGACTCCGGGCAAGCGCTGCAATTGTTCGATTAAACGAGCTAAAGGTCGAGTGTACATTAAAAATTGGCGGTAATTGGTAATATCATTTCTGGTTGATTCGCGACAATATAATTTGTGCGATGTAGGGGCGGGTTTTACCAACCATCTATGTTTAAAACTAAGTATATCATAAACCAGCCCCGCCCATACACTGATGATTATTGACTAATTTACCCTCCACTAATTTTAGCTTTGTAGCCTAACTTTGTGATAATTTCTAGCAGCTTTTGCTTGTGTTCGCCTTGAATTTCGATTTCATTATCTTTGACTGTGCCGCCAGTACCGCATTGGGCTTTTAGCTGCTTGGCTAAAGTTGCTAATGTTTCGGGTTTTTCCTGAAAGCCGCTGATGACTGTAACTGTTTTGCCGCCGCGTCCTTTTCGGGATGCTTCGATTTTGAGGTTTTGTTGATTGGGGGGAACTTCGGCAATTCCCCGTTGGAGGGCTGCCGAGTTGTCAACGTTGCCGAATTCGGAGTAAACTATTCGTTTGCCCTCGGTTGTTTTGCTGTCAGAATCTTTGCGTTTGGATGCTGCCATAGGTTAAGATGCTTGAACTTTTTTTACTGCTATTTCTAGTTTTAGCGGATTGGGGTATGGTTGCGATCGCTCGGAATGGCATCTATCTTCTACTTATTGTATTAGCCCGTCAAGCGTTCAAGGAATTATAATGAAATTTGTTCGA
Organism: Microcoleus sp. POL10_C6; assembly: GCF_036701585.1. Classification (NCBI taxonomy): domain Bacteria; kingdom Bacillati; phylum Cyanobacteriota; class Cyanophyceae; order Oscillatoriales; family Microcoleaceae; genus Microcoleus; species Microcoleus sp. POL10_C6. The sequence goes on from NZ_JAUBRB010000001.1 coordinate 217,849, forward strand.
TCGCCTCCAGTCCACAACCAATTTGGTACGATCAACACCAAGCCTCTAGCTTACCCGTGAATCTAAAAAATCTAAAATCTAAAATCTAAAATCAAATGACAGTCACCCCCCTGCATCTCACCACCGAAACCAGCGCCCAACGCCCCGACTCCCTCGGCAGATTCGGCAAATTCGGCGGCAAATACGTCCCCGAAACCCTGATGCCCGCTTTATTTGAACTAGAAGCCGCTTTCCACAAATACCGCAGCGAACCGGAATTTCAACAGCAACTCCAACAATTGCTCAAAGATTATGTCGGCCGCCCCAGCCCTTTGTATTTTGCCGAGCGCCTCACAGAGCATTATGCTAAAGCAGACGGAACTGGCCCGCAAATTTACCTCAAACGCGAAGATTTAAACCACACGGGAGCTCACAAAATTAACAATGCTTTAGCTCAAGCATTGCTCGCAAAACGTATGGGCAAAAAGCGCGTAATTGCTGAAACTGGTGCGGGTCAACACGGCGTTGCTACCGCCACAGTTTGCGCTCGTTTTGGTATAGAATGCGTTGTCTACATGGGCGTTCACGACATGGAAAGACAGGCTTTAAATGTGTTTAGAATGCGCTTGATGGGAGCCGAAGTGCGGCCGGTGGCTGCGGGTACGGGAACGCTGAAAGATGCCACTTCCGAAGCGATTCGCGACTGGGTGACAAATGTTGAAACAACTCATTACATTCTCGGTTCCGTAGCGGGCCCGCATCCTTACCCCATGATGGTACGCGATTTCCATGCGGTAATCGGTGAAGAAACGCGCGCTCAGTGTCAGGAAAAGTGGGGTGGTTTGCCGGATATTTTATTAGCTTGTGTCGGCGGCGGTTCTAATGCAATGGGTCTTTTCCACGAGTTTGTCGGGGAAGAAACTGTCAGATTGATCGGTATTGAAGCGGCGGGCGAAGGTGTGGAAACTGATAAACACGCTGCTACTTTGACTAAGGGAAGTGTGGGAGTTCTGCACGGGGCGATGAGTTATTTGCTGCAAGATAATGAAGGTCAAGTGATTGAGCCGCATTCGATTAGTGCAGGTTTGGATTATCCGGGTGTGGGGCCGGAACACAGTTATTTGAAGGATGCGGGCAGGGCTGAATATTATAGCGTAACTGATGCAGAAGCGCTGGAAGCATTTCAGCGGCTTTCGCAGTTGGAGGGGATTATTCCAGCTTTGGAAACTTCTCATGCGATCGCCTATTTGGAGACTCTGTGCCCGCAGCTAACAGGCAATCCGCGCATTGTGCTTAACTGTTCCGGACGCGGCGACAAAGACGTGAACACTGTAGCGAAGGTTCTGAATATCTAGGCTAGCGGAATGTGGGGCGATCGCTCTGTAGGAATTGGTAACAATTAACTTTATTTCTCGTTTGATTTCATGTCCAAAGGTTTGATTTCGATTTGCTTGGGATTGTTGACAATCCTGCCTAAGTGTGAGACCTCCATTCCTATGCGATCGCTGCCACAAACTCCCATGAATACTAATGTTGCTTCCAGTGCTATTACTGACTTAGAAAAAGCGGTTAACCAACAGATAAATCAATACCGAGCATCTAAAAAGTTGCCACCGCTGAGTATCGATCCGCGAATCACTCAGATAGCAAGAATTCACAGCGAAAATATGGCTAAGGGTAAAGTCAGTTTTAGCCACGATGGATTTGAGGGGCGGGCGAAAGCAATTACCATTCCTTATCAAAGTGTAGCTGAAAATCTTGCTTACAATTTTGGCTACAACGACCCGGTACGCAATGCTGTTGAGGGTTGGATTAAAAGTGACGGCCACCGTAAAAATATGGAGGGTCAGTTTAATGTGACAGGTATTGGGGTTGCGAAAAATGCCAAAGGCGAGTATTATTTTACTCAGCTTTTTGTTCGCAGTCGATAATTTGAAGGAAGAAGGAAGAAGGAAGAGGGAAGAGGGAAGAGGGAAGAAGGAAGAAGGCAGTCAACAGTCAACAGCCAACAGTCAACAGTCAACAGTTACCAATAATGGAATTTGCAGATTTTCAAGTGTGCGATGGTGATATTCCCGATTCTCTCTTATCTTATTATTTGACTGCGCCGGCGATCGCGGTTGATACGGAAACAATGGGTTTGCTACCTTGGCGCGATCGCTTGTGTTTGGTTCAGTTGTGCAATCCCGAAGGTAAAGTTGCAGTGGTGCGGATTGCCAAAGGCCAGACAGCAGCACCGAATTTAAAGAAGTTAATGGAAGCCGAAAATATTGAGAAAGTATTTCATTTTGCGCGCTTTGATATGGCAACAATGCGTTACAATTTAAGTATTGACATTGCACCAGTTTTCTGCACCAAGCTAGCTAGTAAACTTGCTAGAACTTATACCAACAAACACGGATTGAAAGAATTAATTCTAGAACTCGAAAAGGTAGAATTAAATAAAACATCTCAAAGTTCCGACTGGGGAAATGCGACTAATCTTTCGGACGATCAACTAAATTATGCTGCTAACGATGTCCGCTATTTGCTGAGCGCTAAACAAAAGTTGACTGCTATGTTGCAGCGAGAAGAACGCTGGGAAATTGCACAGCAATGTTTTCAGTGTTTGCCAGTTTTTGTGAGTTTGGATTTATTGCAGTACAACAATGTTTTCGAGCACGGCTAATACTATTTTAGATTTTAGATTTTAGATTGGCAATGACTGATGACTACCAGGGTTTAGAACACGAGCATAAAATTGCATTCTTTTTTGGAACTGGTATAATATTCTGTCACCTCGCAGAACTGCCCTCAAATTGGTTTGTAGTGAAGACTTGAGTTATCATAAAACTCGCTCGGAATTTAGTCCTCACTACAAACATAATTATTATTATTTGACCGGACTTGATGTGAGTTAAAAAAAATTCAAAACAGTGATCTATGGGTGATTAGGACTGATCGGGATTGTGTTCGTGCAGTAAAGCTTCAATTTGGTCGTCAACATTTCTAATCACCTGTTCCAAAGCGGGCAACCCCTCTAAAGGCACAGGAGAAAGCCGAGTTCGATCGCGAATTTGATTCACTTTCCGCTGCAATTCTTCGGCCAGCCGCAGTGCGTCCCGACTCAAAGTAGACAATTGCTGCTGCTGGTAAAACCTCAAAGCTGCCCCCCGCAAAACTTGCAGGGTGGCTTCTTCCTTGCCACCCACCGTCATTACCCGCAAGCGCAACAGCAAATGAGTGTTTTGATATATGCGCTCAACTTCGACTTGTTTGGGCTGTTCCACCGGGCAAACAGGCATATCTGTCAGCCGCTTCAACTCGTCGATGACCTCTTGGAAAAGGACGATATCGATACCTTCGAGCATGGATTTCAAAACGCCATCTTGACTCCAAAGAATCCGGCCTTGGGACTGGTGGCGCTCAAAAAACAGGCGACCGATACCCTCTCGCAGCACTCTACCGAGCAATTCTTGTAGGAGTTGGGGCGCGGGCAAAGTTGCCAAAACTTCCACTTGGCTTGACAAGTGCAAGGCCTCGACATTCAAAACCGATAGCTGTGTCGGTGTCGGGGGAACCTCAGCGGCAGCAGGTTTAAACGGCTCAGGAGGGGGCATCGAGGGTTCTGGCACAGACAGCAGCGTTGCTGCATTGGGGCCTGAAGTTGCTGGTGCGGATTTTTTGGCTGTTGGGGCTGCAGCGGTTTCTGTCTGGCTCGGTTCTCGGAGTTGGTTCCCGTGCAGCAAGTAAGCTGAGAGCATCGAGCGCTGAGTTTCCGAGGCAATTGGCTCTGTTGTGACTGAGCAATTCATGTAAGCTAAAATCCGCTGCACGTAGTCCAAGGCGGAGTCATCTTGGGCATCGACTACGCCCAATTTAAACAGATTACCTTCTAGAGATAAAGGCAAAACTTGATAATAAAGGCAAGCTTCAAAGGGGACAACAGTGTCGATTAGGTGAAATATTCGATCGGAGTCCATTGTAGCTGCCGAGTGTGTTGAAGATGTATGTACCATTAGCTGCTTTGTAGTTGGAAGCGCGATCGAGCGCGACGCACCAACCTGATGCGATAAAATTAAACGCTGCAACTTCCCTGACGGAGGAATTGGCCTAACAACCGGAAGCTTTTCTTAAATAAAAATTCTTAGTCCCAGAATTTTCTCCCTTCTGTATTGCAGCCTCAAACTCTACCAAAAGATTGAGAACTAGATGATGGCTAGCGCACTCTAGACCCACTATCATTGATCGCCCGATGTTGATGCCCGTGGCTGGCAACAATAGAATTATATCTTTAATGCACAAGTATTAGAGATGCACCACAACCGATGATTTACGGGCTACCGCTGAATAGAGGATTGGCTAAAAAAGCCTGAAAAGTCGATCGTGCTGCTAGTATCTTACCTCAGAGAGTTAACTGTGAGCGTTTTGGAGCGCGATCGTCACGGCAGCGCTACGATATCCCGATCGATCTAACCTGAATTGATACAAGGGGCATGGCGCGGTTTTCCACGGGGAAACTCGCAGCACTCTGTGGCTTTTGGGGAATTGATTTGTAGCGCGGATTCTGAAAAATGCTACCGCCCATTAACAATTAGCAATTGCCCGCCACCCATTACCAATCTACTCGTTGCGGAGCGATTGAGCTGCTAAATAGAGTTTGCTCCACTCGCCGATGACTTGATTGGTTTTCAGTTTTAATTCAGATGCGATCGTCTCTACACTTTTCCCTGCTTTCAACGATTCTACCAACTGCCGCTGCACCGGTGTGAGGTCTTGTAAATATTGCTGCCACTGGGCGGGAGTCAAGCCCAAACTGTGTTCTTGGAGCGAAGTTTCCAGCCAGTTGGCGACTAATTCCGGTGCTTGTTTGACCGCAAAAACCCGAATCGCGTGGTAACTAACTTTTTCTCGCAAGCGGTAAATTTGCTTGATTGGAACATTCAACTCCTCGGCAATTGCCTCTTGGGAACGACCTTGCAGGTAAAGCTGCAGCCACCGGGAAGCCAGCGGATCGACTTCAGCGGCCAAGTAATTCTCAAATTCTTGTTGGACAATCTGCCGCTGAGTTTGCTGCTCTTCCCAAGCTTGATTTTCTCGATACTCGGACATCGCCTGTTCGTCTAGCAGGCTGAGCGGTTCGTCTGTATCGTCGGGTAGAACCTGTTCCGACACCAGCCGCACCCAGTCTCCAGCAGGCACTTGCGTCAACCCGCCGCGCTGAGCACGCCGCAGGTAGTTGACAAAACGGTACACCAGCAGCGGCTGGTTGCGGATCGGCCGCAAGCAGTATTCTTCTGTGCTCGCTAGCAGCAAAGCATTTCGCAGGCGTCTGTCTGAGGTGCATTCGGCAATCCAGGCGACTTGCTGCTGCAGGTAGCGATCGGAATTGAGCATTTCCTGAATCACTTCTTGCAGTACCTCCACCGCACTCCGCTGTCTGTCGCGACTCAGGGAAACCCACGCTTGGATTTTTTGCCGGAGCACAACTAAACCGCCGAGCCGCCCGATTAAGTTGCGGTAAGCTTTTTCTGGGGGTACTCCCAGATATCGAGAAATCAAAATTCGATATAAAAAGTCGATCGCGCCAGAGGCGACAGACAATTGAGTTGGGCTAAGAGTGTCAAATCTTTCGGGATTGTCTCCCAACAGCCACCGGACAACACTCTCGCGAGTGCTAGAATTTTCGTCCGGGCAATCTTTTTCCAGTCGAGACTTCCAATCTTGTCCTAGTCTTTCCGCCAAGGTCATGGGCTGTCGAGAATATTGTCTTTCACCCCCGATTTTACGTGGTATCCTGGATTTTTGAGTATTTTTCAGATATACGATCGCGCGATCGGATAAATTACCTTAAATTACCCTAAACAAAATTCCATTACGGTGCGATATGCCTAACTTTTTATTAGAACTCGGTACAGAAGAATTGCCCGCATCTTTTGTCGCAAGCAGCGCCCAGCAGTGGCAGCGACTTGTACCTGCAACGCTGGCAGAAGAATCCTTGACAAATGACTCAATTAATGTATACGCTACTCCGAGGCGTTTGGCCGTTCTCGTGAAAGGACTGCCAGTTCAGCAATTAGACAGAGAAGAAGAGGTAAAAGGGCCGCCCGCGAGTTCGGCTTTTAAAGATGGCAAACCGACGAAAGCAGCGGAAGGTTTTGCGAAAAAGCAGGGCGTAGAAATTGATGCTTTGGAAGTTCGCGCTACCGATAAAGGCGATTTTGTATTTGTGCTCAAAAAGATTCCGGGGCGGATGACAGCGGATATTTTGACAGAACTTGTGCCGCAGTGGATTAATAAGTTAGAAGGCAAAAGATTTATGCGGTGGGCTGACGGAGATTTGAAGTTTCCGCGCCCGATTCGATCGCTCGTGGCACTGTTAGATGATACTGTACTGCCAATTACATTGGTGAGCGGTTCGGATACGGTCAAGAGCGATCGAATTTCCCAAGGACACCGGGTGTTATACACCCCCCCTACACCCCTGGGAGGGGTCTCGATTCCCCAAGCCGAGGATTATGTCGAGTGTCTGCGGGCTGCTTGCGTGGAGGTCGATCGAACCCAGCGCAAAAATCAAATTAAAGCACAAGTAGAAGCCGCAGCGACAAAACAAGGCGGTTACGCCGACATTACCGAAGATTTGTTAGAAGAAGTCACCGACTTAGTAGAATGGCCGAACGCAGTTGTCGGCAAATTTGACGAAGAATTTTTGATATTGCCGCCGGAAGTAATCACCACAATTATTGTTACAAACCAGCGATACTTCCCCATCCTCAAAAGCCCAGATTATCCCGAACTTCTGCCCTATTTCATTACAATTTCCAACGGAGATCCTGCTAAAGCCGCGATTATTGCCGCCGGTAACGAGCGAGTAGTGCGGGCAAGATTGGCAGACGGTCAGTTTTTCTATAAAGCAGACTTGGTAAAGCCTCTAGAGGATTATTTGCCAAAGTTGGCAACAGTTACTTTCCAGGAAGATTTAGGGACTGTACGCGCAAAGGTCGATCGGCTGTGCAAGATTGCCAGTTTAATTGTCAATCAACTGCAAATCACAGAGGAAGAGCAAGCTGATGTAGCCAGAGCAGCCTTACTTTGTAAAGCCGACCTCGTAACCCAAATGGTTTACGAACTTCCCGAAATGCAAGGAATCATGGGGCAGAAATACGCCTTAGCAAGTGGCGAATCGGAAGAAGTAGCCACAGCGATTTTTGAACATTATTTGCCCAAAGGTGCGGGCGACAATTTACCCCAAACTCTCACAGGTCAAATTGTCGCAATAGCAGACAAATTAGATACTTTAGTCAGCATCTTCGGCTTGGGAATGTTGCCGACGGGTTCATCCGATCCCTTCGCTTTGCGTCGCGCAGCCAATGCAATAACTAACATTATTTGGGCGGCTAAGTTGCCAATTAATTTGCACAAGTTGCTCGCAGAAGTTGTTGCAGAATTTACCGCAGCCCGCCCGCAAACATCGGCGGACTTGCTGGATCAGTTATACGAGTTTTTCCTGCAAAGAATTCGGACTTTGTTGCAAGAAGAAAAGAATGTAGATTACGATTTGGTAAATGCCATTTTGGGAGAAAACGACCCAGAATATACTGAACGAGCATTGAGAGATTTGTTAGACGCGCTGGAAAGAGCGCTCTTTCTGCAACAAATCCGCAATAACCAGACTTTGGATCTAATTTACGAAACAGTCAACCGTTCAACTCGTTTGGCGGCTCAAGGTGATTTGGATAAAATAGAATTGGAACCGAAAACGGCGGTGAAACCGGAGTTATTTCAAAAGTCGTCTGAACAAGCTTTTTACGATGCAGTCGTGCAGTTAGTGCCGCAAACGCTGCTATCCAAACAAACTCGCAATTACCAGCAGTTAGTAGATAGTTTGACGGAAATTGCTCCGACTGTCAGCAACTTTTTCGACGGGCCAGAAAGCGTTTTGGTGATGGATTCTGACCCGGAAATTAAGCAAAATCGGTTGAATTTACTGGGGCTGCTGCGGAATCACGCGCGGGTGTTGGCTGACTTTGGGGCGATCGTGAAAAGTTAGAATTGACAATATTTGAGTCCGCCTGGGATTGAAAACCTCCGCTTCAGTCCGCCGGGGGTTGAAAACCTCCGTCTCAAAGCGAAAGTCCTCGCTCTGAGGACTGAAACCCTGACATAACATACTTTTCAGTCCGCCAGGGGTTGAAACCCCCGTCTCAAAGCGAAAGTCCTCGCTCTGAGGACTGAAACCCTGACATACCATACTTTTCAGTCAGTTTTAACTGACTTTAGCTGTTAGACAGGGGTTTTCAACCCCTGGCGGGCCTGGGGGAAAACGAGGGGGCCTGTAGGCAAACCAACTTGAGAAACCTACTTGTTAAAAATCGGGATCGAAATAACATTAAAGCTTACCAATAAAAGTAGTACATCTATTAGGATTGTTTCCGAACCGCGCGAGTCTCAGCAGAGTTCGATCGCTCTCTTAAAAAATAAGCAAAATGGCCAATAGTCAATAACCAATTCAAGGTTAAAATATAAACTTATAAAACCAGGGAAATTCGCTCCATCACACACACAACTTATGCCGATAGCTCATATCATTGGACTAGGAAAATCAGGAATTGCCGCCGCCAGACTGCTCAAACGCGAAGGATGGGAAGTAACGCTGAGCGATCGCTCATCTTCCCCAAACTTGCTCGAACAGCAACAGGAATTTGCTAACGAAGGAATTAACGTTGAGTTAGGTAAATCCTTTGAACCAGTCGAATCGATAGAATTAATAGTAGTAAGTCCTGGCGTTCCCTGGGACAGTCCAGCCTTAGTGCGCGCCAGAGAGTTAGGCATTGAAACAATCGGAGAAATGGCTCTCGCGTGGCGTTACCTCAAATCTCCTTGGGTGGGAATTACCGGCACTAACGGCAAAACTACTACTACTGCTTTAATTGCTGCTATTTTTGCAGAGGCCGGGCTTTACGCTCCCGCTTGCGGCAATATTGGCTATGCTGCGTGCGAATTAGCTTTAGCAGAAAAACCGCCGGATTGGGTAATTGCAGAAATCAGCAGCTATCAGATAGAATCCTCGCCATTTGTAGCGCCGCGAATCGGAGTTTTGACGACTTTGACGCCGGATCACCTCAGCCGCCACAAAACGTTAGAAAATTACTACAACATTAAAGCACATTTGCTCAAAAAGTCTGAATTGCAAGTAATTAACGGCGACGATCCTTGTTTGCGCCAGCAAGGAGTTGACCTTTGGCCGGATGCGTTTTGGACGAGTGTCAAAGGTGAAAAAGAACTGTTGGGAAATACAGATTTTGGAGCCTATATTCAAGATGGTTGGGTAATAGCTCAAAGCGAGAAAATTCTGCCTGCTGATTCTTTGCGGATGGTGGGAGAACACAATTTGCAGAATTTGTTAATGGCGGTGGCTGCGGCTAATTTAGCGGGAATAGATAAAAGTGCGATCGCCCGGGCGATCGCTAAATTCCCCGGAGTTTCGCACCGCCTCGAACACATCTGCACGTGGGAAGGCATAGATTTCATCAACGACAGCAAAGCTACTAATTATGACGCCGCGCAAGTCGGGTTGGCTTCTGTGAGCGCGCCGGCGATTTTAATTGCGGGCGGTGATGCCAAAGAAGGGGACGATCGCGCTTGGATTGATACAATCAAGGCGAAAGCTGCTGGGGTGTTGCTAATTGGGGATGCGGCAGGTATTTTTGCCGATCGGCTCGAACAAGCAAATTACAACGCTTGGGAAATAGTCGAGACAATGGAACGAGCAATCCCGCGAGCCGCAGAATTAGGCAAACAGAACAACGCTAAAGTCGTGCTGCTTTCGCCAGCTTGTGCTAGCTTCGATCAATACCAAAACTTCGAGCAACGAGGCGATCATTTCCGCCAATTATGCCTCGAATCCCTAGTTTAGATATTTCATTGTTCGCTGTGTACAAATTAAGATTGTTATACACAGCGAACACTAACCAAATTCAATCTGCGTTCATCCGCGTCTATCGGCTTACATCTGCGGTTAAAAATTAAAACCTCTGATTTCCACTTACTTTAACTAACCGTCTTCCAGATATCCTTAATTTTCGCCTGTTGTTCCCACTCTAGCTCATAAAAAACTAGCATCATTTCCTCATGAGTGTAATCAATAATTATTGCAGCCAATTGAGCGGCAGTTTGCGCTTTCAGCATGGCTAGTTTCAACGTGGTCATTCCTTCTTTATCCATCAACACTAAAACTTGGATTTTTACCTCACTTTTATTTTAATTTTGCCTGCAACTATCTGTTAATTTTGCCTTAAAATTAGCAATTTTAGCAGCATTTACTGTGTCAAAATTGTGCGAATTTATTTTAACTTGGCTGCAAAGCTGAGAGAGCAATTTTTCATCAATCTCCAGAATCTTGCCTTCGGAAGTGACTTTTTTTTGCAACAAAGTTGCGATTTCCCTTTCCAGTTGGCGATTTCCTTGCTGAAAGAAATCTTGAGAGTTAGAACGAAACAAACCGCTATTGACTTGCTGAATTTGGCTGGCTGTCAGCGATTGAGCCGAGACAGCAGCCGGAAATGCAAAAGATGCTGCTAGCCACCAGCTAGAAATTATCTGTTTGAGAATGCTGTTCATAACTGTCAGGAGGATTTTTTACCTCAAGTGGTTTCTCGTCTTCTGACTCGCTTACTAATTCATCTTCTTGTTCAAGTTTTTCTTGCCACTCGACAAGCTGCTGAAAAAGTTGCGGGTTAATTTCAAATACGGGTTTGTTGGTTTCTGACATATTTACTCCTGAAAGTAATTGAAAGACTTGGATTTAACTGGTTCCCTGGCTCTGCCAGGGAACCGCTGTCGAGAGGCTCTGCCTCGCTTTTTCAGCAGGAAAATTGGAGGCAGAGCCTCCGGATCTGCGTTACCACGCTGAGCCTGGAAACGAGTAGAAAAACAATTATGTCGATCGGAATTTACGCTCAAACCTTCAGCAGCGACATAATTATGCCAGTTAAAGACCCACCAAGCAAAACTAAAGTAGCTAAGGTACTAATGCCAAATCCTGCCGCTCTTTTTTCAGCAGCTTGATAGTAACCCCAAGCAAACAAAATGCGTCCAATTATCCAAACTGCGCCGATACCGGCGCCCCAAATTGGGCTGATAAATTGCGAGAACAGCCACAGCGAGGGCAAAAATAGAATCATTTGCTCTAAGGTATTTTGCTGAACTCGCACCACTCGCTCAAAGTCTGGGTTTCCTGTCATCTGCGGGGGAGAAACTTTGTATTTGAATCTAGCTCTGCCGACGTTGATGGTAACAACGAAGTAGAGAATTAATGCTGAAACAGTAATTAGACTAGGCCAAAGTGTGGCGTTTGCTTCTGAGAGCATGATTCGGTATTATGGGGTGGAGTATATATCTTGATTATAAATCAATTATTGCCGATCGCGTTATTCATCGCCCTCCCGTCATTCCATGCACGGAATGTGATTCAACTGGTGGCTATTAGCGACGCGACAATTGCTTTCGGATTCTGGGACATCCTCGAAAACTTGCTGGCTGGGATTTTGATTCTTTTGACTGCACCTGCACAGGGAGACAAGCCCCCGACTCTTCTCGTGAGTCACCCCAAATTTTAGACCCTAGTTCAAGCTCCTAGATTCATCTGTGGAGTAAATTTAAAATCTAAAATCTAAAATCTAAAATCGCTGGAGTAAATCTAAAATGTAAAATCGACTGGGTAGCCCCAAATTTTAGACTTTTGTTCCAGCTACCAGATTTATCAGTGGAGTAAATTTAAAATCTAAAATTTGAAATCTAAAATCTAAAATCTAAAATCGACTGACCTTACCTGCATACGGATACAAGTCCCCAACTTAAGGAGATTATTTTGCTCAACAATATTCGAGACAGTCTTAAATATTTCACCAGGAGCAGGATTCCTCGAGAGCATTTAAAGCAAATACGAGTTGACTTGTTGGAAGAATCAACCCTAGATATTAACTATCTTGTCTTAATTCTCGGCTCCTGTATAATCGCTACCTTTGGACTGCTTGCCAACAGTGCCGCCGTCATCATCGGTGCTATGATAATCGCCCCTCTGATGTTGCCAATCCGAGGGTTAGCATTTGGAGCGGTAGAAGGTAACGTTATGCTCTTCCGCAAAGGTTTAATTGCATTAGCAGTTGGGACGGTGCTAGCAATTTTTCTAGCTTGTTTTTTGGGAGCGTTGGTACAACTTCCCGGCTATGGGAGCGAAGTTCTAGCTCGTTCTAAACCTACATTACTAGACTTAGGAATTGCGATCGCCGCTGGGGGAATCAGTGGTTATGCGAAAGTTCAGCCCAAAGTTTCTGCTACTCTGGCGGGAACTGCGATCGCCGTGGCTCTCATGCCGCCAATTTGTGTTATAGGTTTAGGCTTATCTCAAGCTAATTGGTCGCTCAGTTTGGGAGCAAGCCTCCTGTATCTTACTAATTTGCTGGGGATTACTCTCTCCTGTATGCTAACCTCTTTAATGGCCGGCTACACGCCCCTGCATCGCGCCGGTAAAGCCCTCTTGTGGGCGCTAGGATTGACGGCTATACTTGTAATTCCTTTGGGGGTGAGTTTTGCAGAATTGATCGAGCAAGCTCAACTCGAAGCCAGCCTGAAGCGGGCGTTGCTTAACCGAACTATCACTTTTCAACGGGTGGAACTGATTAAAACTGATACTAACTGGTTGATGAAACCGCCGGAAGTGCGTCTGATTGTTCGCAGCAGCGAAGCTTTGACACCCAAACAGGTGCAGCTTTTAGAAGCATTTGTTGAAAAAGAAATGGGTCAACCATTTACCTTAATTTTTCAAGTGAGTCAAGTTGAAGAAGTGCGGCGATCGATGCTGAATAAGTCCCGCTCGAAACCGAAGCCTTAACTATTTTATTCCTAATTATATGACCCCAGAAACTCTAATTAACGAAGCGACTATCGAGGGCAATCTGAAGAAATTTCTTTTAGTGCTATTAGTCTCCTTAAGTGTGGCGATACTGCCGCAACTATGGGGCTGGTTGCGACAAATTCCCTACACGCTGCTTTTAGTAATTGTCGGGTTGGGTTTGGCTTTTATAGATGTGCGATTGGTGTCGCTCTCGCCCGAACTGATTCTGTTGATTTTTTTGCCGCCTCTTTTGTTTGAAGCTGCTTGGAATCTGGAATGGTCTAAACTCAAGCGGGATTTAGTGCCGATCGCTCTTTATGCGGTTTTGGGTGTTGTTGTTTCTGTTGCTGGCGTGGCTTTTGCTCTCAACCAAATAGCTGGAGTTTCTTTAGCAATCGCCCTGTTGGTAGGAGCTAGTATATCTGCTACAGATCCAGTTTCAGTAATTGCATTGTTCCGGGAACTGGGAGTTGAAAAACGCCTAGCTTTGCTGGTGGAGGGAGAGAGTTTATTTAATGATGGCATTGCTGTTGTTGCCTTTAGTTTTTTGGTGGGATTCTCTTTAGGGACGGATGAAGTTGGCATCCCATTTCTGGTGGGGCGTTTCTTAGCTTTTGTGGGAATTGGGATTGCTGTCGGGAGTGCGATCGGTTTTGGTATCTCCTATCTCACCCAACGGTTTGATTTACCTTTGGTGGAGCAATCGTTAACCTTAGTTTCTGCCTACGGCACTTATATAATTGTGGAGGATTTAGGCGGTTCTGGGGTGATTGGTGTGGTGGTGATGGGCTTGATATTTGGCAATTTCGGCTCTCAGATAGGTATGCAGCCCAGTACCAGACTGGCGGTAACACAATTTTGGGATTTTGTGGCGTTTTTTGTAAATTCGATCATGTTCCTGCTGATTGGCGATCGGATTAGTTTTGCTGGTTTGCAAGCGAATTTAGGAGTGATTGCCATAACTGTGGCGGCGATGTTTGTGACGCGAGCGATCGCTATTTTTGGTTTAGGATGGTTGAGCAATAGGTTGGCAAAATCAGAAATTTCATTAGCCGATAGAACAGTGATTTGGTGGGGAGGATTGCGGGGTTCTGTCTCAATTGCTTTAGCTTTGAGCGTGCCGGAGGTTTTCCCCGAACGGGAAAAAATTATTGCGATCGTGTTTGGTGTAGTTTTATTTACGCTGCTAGTACAAGGTTTAACCACCAAGGCGCTGCTGGAAAAACTGGGGTTGTTGGGCAACCAGGAGTTGCGCCAGGAGTATCTGCAGGCGATCGCCCAACGTGTTGCTCTCAATCGGGTTCTCAAGTATCTATCTGAAGTATCGAGCGATCGTAAAATCGAGCCTGAGTTTTCTAATCATCTCGTGAGTCAGCTTCAAGAAAAATTAAACTTGCTGCAAGCAGAAATCAATCAAATGTACGATCGATCTCCTGAACTGCGGCAGATGACTATCGACAAACTAGAAGGGGATTTGCAGGCAATAGAGGCTGATACTTATGCTGAATTTGTGCGAGCTGGTCAATTGAATGAGCTGCCTGTTTCTGTGTTGCAGCAATGTTTTAAAGAGCGGAATGAGACAATTGTTTCTTAAAGCGAATTCGTTGGCAGGATTAACAGAAATAAGTTCTACTACAACGAGTACGGGTTTTGGGCTTTCGACTGAAACCATTGTGGGCAATCAAAAACAGTCCGAATTGTTGAGGGGCGGACATGGTATAATTCCTGATATTGTAGGGTTCGTCAGCCTACGATAATTTGAATATGAGCTAGATCATAGAAAGATTCTGCAGAATTTGGCATACTGAGAGTAAGGTTAAATAGGAGGTCAATTTAATGACCAATACTGCTCTCAATTTTAAGACTGCACCCGGACATGAAGTTCTGGCCGCGGCGGGTAAGAAAATGTTGAGACCGGGGGGGAAACTTGCTACGGAACAGTTATTTGAATGGGCGGATTTTCAGCCTGGGGAGACTGTTTTGGAGTTGGCTGCTAGTTTTGGATATAGTTCGATCGCCCTGGCTGAACGTTTTGGCGTAAAAGTAGTGGGAGTTGAGAAAAATCCCGACAGTGTGGCCCGCGCTCGTGCTAATGTTGCAGCAGCCGGTTTGAGCGATCGAGTGGAAATTGTGGAAGGAGATATTTTTCACTTGGATCGGATTTCTCAACAGTTTGATTGGGTGTTGGCTGAAGCTATCCTGACAATGCAGTCGCCGTCAGGGAAAGCTAAAATTGTATCGGGAATTTGCGCTCGGCTAAAACCAGGCGGCAAGTTTCTCTCTCACGAACTTTTAGCTAGAAACCGAGAATCAGAAATTCAAAAAGCTTTATCAGAAGTGACTCGGGCTAATTCAACGCCTTTGTCTGAGTCTGGCTGGATTGCTGTTTACCAAAACGCGGGTTTGCAAGTAGAAAAGTCTCAAACCGGGGCGATGGGCCTCCTAAATTTGTCGCGAATGCTGCAAGATGAAGGGTTTGTGGGTACTGTGCGGATTGTGTGGAATATATTAAGTCGATCGCAAATTCGCGATCGTATCTTAGCAATGCGTCGAGTTTTCCAGCATTACCAACAGGATCTAGGCTACATCGTTATCTCTGCCAAAAAACAATCTTAACCGACTCAATCGATTTTTGATTTTCGATAGAAGAAAGTGAAGCCACTGATAAATTCGAGACTTGTGACCAAATTAATTAATTGTCAAAAACTATGACTACGACTCTTTTACCGCTACAATCTTCAGCAATCCAACTCCGAGACGCAATTGAATATCCCGCCGCCGGAGTCCTGAACAAAATTTTAGTCAAAGACAAGAATTGTCAGTACAGTTTATTTTGTCTGGCTGCCGGAACGGAAATTTCGGAACACTCTTCGGCACGGAATGCCACAGTTAATGTCATAGAAGGAAAGGGTATTTTGACTTTGGAAGGCAAGGATATTGTTTTGGAACCGGGGGTATTTGTCTTCATGCCCGGTCAAGCTCTTCACGCTTTGAAAGCCGAAGAAAATTTGGCGTTTATTTTGACACTTTCTGAGGTCAATTAATTTCCGCAATATTGCTTGGGGGGCGGGTTTCATACTTGCCTAAAATCAATAATCTCATAAACCCGCCCCGATTCACAGATTGTGGGGGCGGTTTTATATAGTGAGTAAGCTTTTCTACATTTAAACTGTGTGTCAAAAATCAATAAAACTCTTGTGGGACGGGCTTCTAGCCTGTCCCGAATTTCCAATTTAAATGCGTAACAGCTTAGCAGTCAAATAGTGTTTTTGAAACCCGCACTCCAAGAATTGGGATTTTAACATTTAGTCTATTTCATCTCCAGAGGCGATATCCTCCAATCTTTCCCAATCCAATACAATAATTTTACCGCCTCGACTGTAGCAGACAAACGGCTTGAGTTTCTTAAACAACCGCACGCATTCTTCGTAGGTAATTCCAATGCTGCGAGCAATTTGATAGTAGGGAAAACGTTTTTCTAAACATACACTATTATCCGCCATCTTCGTACCTTGCTCGACCCCAAAGTAATGAATAAACCGGGCCAGCCGCACGATCGCCCTTTCCGACACCAAACCGTGCACTGTCTCGTGCAGTTGCTGCAACCGCTGATTAAACACCGCCAATATTCGCAAGGCAATCTCAGGATTTTCTCGAATTGCTGCTAGCAAAACTTCCCGTTCTGTGGTAAGAACTTCCACATCAGTTTCTGCCGTCACCGTTGCGGGGGCAATGCCGTTGCCTAGCAAAGCAGGTGCGGCAAAAATATCTCCCTGAAACAAAGTGCGGAGAATTGTTTCTTTGCCCGCCGCCGCTGTTTTTGCAACCCGCAGAGAACCGCTCAAAAGAGTGTATAATTTTTCGGGGATGCGATCGCCCTCATACATCACAACTTCTCCCTGTCGGTAACTGCAAATTACTGTGTGTTCTTGCAATCGCTCTAATTCAGTTCGGTTTAAGCTGGCAAATATTCCAATTTTAGCCAGTTGCTCGACAGTTGCTTTCATGCAGTTAACTCTACTAGCTCGCAGTTCAATAAGAGTACAATAACGGTGAATCCAGAATACATCCAGCAAAGCAGAGCCATCTACGAAAATGCAGAACCAGAATATCGGCGGCATTATTTTGACGAGCTAGCTGGCGGATTTGTGCTCGTCCACCAACACCACAATCTTAATGATTCGGAAAGTTTTGTGGCTGAAGTTTTGGCTAAAATAGGAAAGAGAGTTAGACTTTTGAGCGAACAAGCACCGTCGGGAACTAAAACTCCAGACGCTGACGTTGACGGTCAAATTTGCGAATTTAAGGAATTAACAAAAGAGTCGAGTAATCTCAAAAATAGAGTACAAGAAGGGTTTGGAAAAGCCAAAAATCAAAGTGCAAATGCAGTCATTTTTCACGTAAATATAGAAATTTACGACATTCGAGAGATAGACGAAGGCATCAGGCAAGCCATATATTGGGATGTTAAGCATCTCATGCAAACTATCATTTTGGTTTTTAACAACCAATCTGTTCTAAAAATTACTAGAGAGGAATGGGAAAATGGGCAGCGTTTTTCAAGAATTTGAAGAAATCGTAAATAGTGGTATAAAAAATAATATGCCGCGGGATGCAAGATTGATTATTGTTGGAGAGATCCTCTACGCAGTAACTCGGGACGAACTAACCAATAAAGAAGGTTGGCTGCTAGAAAATATGCTCGGAGGCAGAGAAGAATGGGAAAAGGGGCTAGAATATGCTATTTTTGGAGATCCAAAACACGGACACATAGCGCCAACCCTAACTATCTCCGATCAACCTCTGGTTATTGCCGGCAAAACTTTTCATTCTCGTTTGATGACGGGTACGGGAAAATATCGCAGTATTTCAGAAATGCAGCAAAGTGTCAACGCTAGCAGGTGCGAAATTGTTACCGTGGCTGTGCGGCGAGTACAAACAAATGCTCCCGGCCATGAAGGATTGGCAGAGGCTCTTGATTGGACTAAAATTTGGATGCTGCCAAATACTGCCGGTTGTCAAACTGCGGATGAGGCGATTAGAGTAGCTCGTTTAGGGCGGGAAATGGCGAAACTTTTAGGGCAAGAAGACAATAATTTTGTCAAATTAGAAGTGATTCCCGATGCTAAATATTTGCTGCCAGATCCGATCGGCACTTTGGAAGCTGCAGAACAATTAGTTAAAGAAGGTTTTGCCGTTTTGCCCTACATCAATGCCGATCCCTTGCTGGCAAAACGCCTCGAAGAAGTCGGTTGTGCGACAGTCATGCCTTTAGGTTCGCCCATCGGTTCAGGGCAAGGGATCAACAATGCGGCCAACATTCAAATAATTATTGACACGGTAAATATTCCTGTGGTTGTCGATGCGGGGATCGGAACGCCCAGCGAAGCGGCGCGAGCAATGGAAATGGGAGCCGATGCACTGTTGATTAATTCCGCGATCGCCAATGCCCAAAATTCCCCGGCAATGGCAAAAGCAATGGGAATGGCAGCAGAAGCGGGGCGGCTGGCGTACTTAGCAGGCAGAATGCCGATCAAAGATTATGCGATCGCCTCTTCCCCCCAAACAGGCACTGTCACCTCAAAATAAATTCCTGAATTTTCCTGGGCGCTTTTTTGGTACAGTTGTAAACATCAAAAATATTAAGGATTGTGACTGATGCCTTACATCAAAGATGACGATGGACGCCTGAACAACTTTGCTAAAGAGCCGAAGGTGTATGAAGCCGTACCTCCCAACAAAAATCAGCAACGCAACTACATCATCATGGGTATTGCAGCAGCCATGTTAGTCGCCGGTTTGGTGTACGTGGCTGCCTCCGTCTGAAAACTGGCCTGAGACTCAAAGCTGCTTCAAATCGCAATTTTAAATAATCCTTCGAGAAACCATGTTTTCCTTTCCCAAGGAAACATGGTTTTTGTGTTTCAATACAAAGCAGGTAGTTGCGACAATCCTGAAGCGTGCCAAGCGAGCTGGAAAGCTAAATAAGACCAGCATAAATTTGGTGTTTTCCTCTTGGCTGTCGGGTTCAGGGACTTGGGTTGCAAATACTAACACGGGTTCGTCACCCACATAAAATTGCCAATTGAAAATCTACAATCCTTTAGTCATCACCGGTGCGATTGACTGCCTTCGGGGCTTAGTTGTGAGTTATGAGCGATCAAGATTTCAACTCTCAACTCTACAATCTAAAATCTACAATCCCAAATCTAAAACCTAAAACCTAAAATCTAAAATCTAAAATCGGCTGCTCCTGATGTCTATTCCTTCCCAAAAAGTTTCTAGCTCAAACAAGCTGATCTATCAACGCTTGAAACAGGCGATCGACCTCAATTTACGCCGTCAAATTTTTATTGCCGCCTGCGACGACTTGTGCTTGCGAGACTGTCTGGCAGCCCGCTTGCAGACAGAATTAGCCGCAGAGAGCGCAGGCTCAGATCCTCGCTCCCCGATCGACTACCCCCGATTTGTCAGTTTGGAACTCGACTTGAGCGATCCAAATCCTTGGGGTTCGATCGCCGCGTGGCTGACCCAACACCCACCGCCGCAAAACAGGGGCAGCTACAGCCCTGTGCCGGGATTTCAAATTCTTGGGGCCGAACACCTGACCAGGCAGTCAGCAGCCGTGCAGTGGTCGTTCCTGAGCTATTTGAGGGAGATTGAAGCAAACCTGCAAATGTGCGAGTCTACTCTGTTGCTGTGGGTGTCGCGTCCCTGGCTAAGTTCGATCGAACAATCGGCGCCGGAATTTTGGCACTGGCGAACCGGAGTATTTGAGTTTGAAGGCGAACCAACTCCAGCTAAGGAAGACTTCGGACACTTTGAGGACTTGGGGAACTCAGGAGACTTGCGAAACCTGCGGGACAGCGGAGACTTTGGCAACAAACTTTTAATGTCTTCTTTGTCTGGACAATCCCCAATTCCCGACGAACAATTCCCAATTTCCTATCCCCCGCCCCCAGCGCCAGATTCTAAATCCGTCCAACTGGCAGATGACGAACAATCCCCAATTTCCCATCCCCCGTCCCCAGCGCCAGATTCTAAATCCGTCCAACTGGCAGATTTGGTGCTAGCAGCGGCTTCTGAGGATTTGGAAGCAGAAAATGATGCCACATCAGAGGAGAATTTTCTGCCGCTGCAAACCCTGCAATACATCGAACTGCTGCAAGAACATCAGTGTTGTTCCGAAGCATTGGCTTTGGCATATCACGGTTTGGGAAATTACTACCGCGATCGCATTCTGGGCGGAGAGGTTTCAGAGCAAAACCTGACAATCGCCATTCGCGCGATCGAACAAGTGATTGCGTATCTCGAAGTTGACAGCAACTCGCAGCAAAATCAACCACTAACTGAGGAATGCGCGCGACTGATTGCCCAATTGACAGAAAATTTAACTCAGTACGCCCAGGAGTCCAACAGCCTACCGCCAATTTCCGATCTGCTCAACGATCTCGGCACTCTCTACTGGATGCTGTCACGCGATCGCACGCAGCATAACGCATCAGATCCGGTATCTTGCCTTGAACGCAGCATCGCCCTCTACCTTGAAGGTTTGAACCGAACAAATGCCGAAACCGTACCCCAAACTCGCGTTAGATTAAACAAAAATTTGGGAATCGCCTCGGCCGATTTAGCCCGCTATCGAGACAAGACAGAGAACTTGCAGCACGCAGTTGCAGCTTACCAACAAGCGCTGCTGGATCTAGACCCCGCCGTGGAACCTCAGCAGTACGCTGCTGCTCAGAATAATTTGGCGACAGCATACTGGAATTTAGCTCAAGATGGTGAGCCGATCGTATATCTCAAAAGTGCGATCGCAGCTTACACCCAAGCCCTCTCCTGCTACAGTCCCGAACGAGAACCCCTCAACTATGCCGGAGTGCAAAACAACCTCGGTACCGCCTGCTGGAACCTCGCCCAGCACGAACCCTCAGAACCCCTGCTAGTCAGGGCGATTTCCGCCTACCGCGAAGCATTGAAATACCGCACCCGAGAATTAGTACCCGCAGCAGCAGCCGCCACGTACAACAATCTCGGTACGGCTTATTGGCATTTGGCGAACCAGTTTCAGCAGAAACAGGCGCGGACGGAATCATTGCAGCAGGCGATTACCGCCTACGAAGCCGCCCTGGATATCGCCGCAGAGATCGATCGAACCAAACTCACCTTTGACGCCTTGGCCGCCCGCAACAATCTCGGACTAGCCCACTATCAACTAGCCACCGACCCAGATTTCGCCGCTAACAAAGTCGCACAGACAAGCCATCTAGAAGCAGCGCTGCACCACCAGTTGCAAGTGTGTGCCGAATGGGGACAAAATCTCAATGACAAAGGGTTAACATATGGGGATAAACTCAACTTGCAAGCCGCGGCAAACTCCCAAGCTGCTGATTCCCGGCAAACAGCATTGAGCTATATTGTCAAAACGATTAGAGCTTTCTATAGTGAATGTGGGCTGCCAGGCCAAAATTTAGCCTTATCCAAAGTTCCTGGAGATTTATTGCCTGAAATTTTGCGTAGGTTATAAATAGGGCTATAACTATTAAAAGCTCAATTTTTTCGAGATTTGTATCCAGTTTTCTATTATTATGGCTGAATATTCTTGCCTAATTCTTCAAGCAAACTTGTGGTCATGGCCCCTGTAAAAATCCTTGTGGTTGATGACGACCCGGCAATCCGAAATTTGATTCACCGTTTTTTGAGCCAGCAAGGTTATCAAGTAGAGTCTGGCGAGGACGGTCAGACTGGTCTGGAATTATTTGAGCAACTCAATCCTGACTTAGTAGTTCTAGATGTAAATTTACCTGATACAACTGGCTACAAACTGTGTCAAGAAATGCAAAGACGCACGGGTGTGTTTGTGTTGATGCTGACTGCCCGAACCGATGAAGCTGACAAAATGAAAGGGTTTGCCGAAGGTGCTGACGACTACATTACTAAACCTTTTAGTCTTGTAGAGATTGGAGCTCGCGTTGCAGCAATTCTGAAGCGCAAACGCATTGTTACTCCCGCCGAACAACAAACTCTTACTTTTGGAGAGCTACTAATAGATCCGGTTCGCCGCGAGGTAATTCTCGGCAGCCAGATAGTTGCTTTGACTGCTTTAGAATTCGACCTGCTGTACTGTTTGGCTAGCAAACCCGGTCGCGTGTGGAGGCGATCGGAATTGCTGCATGAAGTGTGGGACTACGAGTATGTAGGAGCCGATCGCGTGGTGGATGTCCATATCGGTCAAATTCGCCGCAAAATTGAACTAGATCCCACTCAACTGCCGATGATTCAAACCGTCCGGGGGGTGGGTTACAAGTTTGAGCCAACAACCTAGTAGCATTCGCCATTCGGCTTTAGGGGCGGGTTCACCAATATCTCGGATTAACATACTCGATATTTTTAAACCCGCCCTCCCCACACAATAATTCAGATCGATCGAGTATCTGATTGTTTGTTCTGCAAATACTCGCCCACTTCTCGTGCACGATCAAAACCCCTTCGCACGCAATCTCCCAAAGCCACTCCGCCAACGTAGTTGCTGCACAAATACACCCCAGGCAAAGATTTTAAGCCCTCATCGATTTGTTGCAGGCGATCGAAATGCCCCAAATTGTACTGAGGAATCGCCCGCTTCCACACATTCACCGCTAAAACTTTTGGCTGTGGCACATCTGGTTTCAGCAAAATCCGAGACAAATCTCGGTGTACCTCACGAACGATTTGTTCGGAGTCGAGATTGCCAATTTCCGAGTCTGTTGCGCCGCCGATGAAACTGGTGAGAGTGTGCCAGCCCGCAGGCGTGCGATCGGCAAATAAACTCGATGTCCAAATCGTCCCCAGAGTGCGAATTCCCTGCCCTCTCGGAATTAAATTTCCAAAACCTACTAATTTACCATTGACATCTGAGTGAGGATATGCTAATACGACGCAGGCAACCGTAGGATAAGTAAAAGCTTGTAAAGCACTGCTAACTTGCGGTTGCAGAGGCTGCAACAGATCGGCTGTAACATAAGCCGGCGTTGTCAAAACCACGGTGCGCGCCTCAACTTCCTGCTGTCCGTCGGGCGTCGAGAATACAGCAATGTAAGTTTCGCGTTCTGTACGATCGAGGCGAGTCAGATGCCAGTTGAGTTTCACTCGATCGCCCAATTCAGCAGCGATCGCCTCTGGCAAAGCCTTCAACCCCTGTTTGAACGAACCCAACTCCCCCGGTCTAGTCTTAGGAACATTCGGGTCTGCAGGCATTTTCTTCGGTCTGTTTTTAGCAGAAAGCAGCGCCCCCGCTACCAGCCCGCCACCCACATCAGCCATCTTTGCTACCCGGCCAAAAGCCGCCGCCGCGCTAAGTTGTTGCGGATCGCCGGCATAAACCCCAGAAACAAAAGGTTCCACCAACCGCTGCATCACTTCCGTACCGAGATGACGGCGGAAAAATTGAGAAACAGTTTCCTCGTCACCCTGCTGCGAAAGTCGATCGCCCATTGCCGGCCCGACAAACCCCAAAGCCCCGAACAACGCCCGCAGTTTTCCCGGAAAACTCAGTAACTGAGACTGAATCATCGCCGGTGGAGTCATCGGCACCGGTTGCAGCTTTTTTTGCCAATACACAAAACGAGGCAATTTGCGATCGGCAAAAATCAACTCCTGCTTCAATCCCACGTCCACAGCCAACTTCATCAATTCCGGCGTCGGCGAAAAACTGTTCGGGCCCTCCTCCCAGAGAAACCCTTCCCCTGTCACAGTGGTGATGTTCCCGCCCACACGTCCCTGACTCTCAGCGACTAAAATCTTCAGCGGCGATGGACTCGTTGCTTCCTTGTGAAGTGCGTGCGCCAAACTCAAACCGCTAATACCTGCACCCACAATCAAGGTATCTAATAGTTCCATATTACATAGAAAAATATCGCAATCTTTATGTTACATGGCTTTGCACGGCTTGCGTTCTTTGCTGGGCGTACTGCCAAACCGCTTTCAGATTACCGAATTGGGAATTGCGAATCGGGGATTGGGAATCGGGAATTGGGAATTGGGAATCGGTAAGCTTTCCGGCATTTCTTAAGCATTTTTCTCGCAGGTTGTGGATGAGAACCTCTGCCCACCTCCCCGTCTCCCCGCCTCTCCATCTCGCTTTTGTCTCCGCTGGGTCTGGTTTAAAAAAAGAGCATCTGCTCTAATTAAGGTATATTCCCAAAAATACTATTTCTTTAAAATTTTTGTATTATAGGGAACAGCGCCAAAAATTGCACCGGGAAACGCAGCCGTAAACTGTGCAAAAAAATTGGAGTGGGTTAAACTAACTTTAGGAAAATTTTAGAGCTTAACTTGCAAGTCCGCACACCCCTTTGAACAGATGGGGTTTCAGGCCCTAATCAAAAGACATAGTTGACCAGCTATCGTCTTAACTGATTAGGTTATCAAAAATATGCGTGTAAGCTCAAGCTGCTATGCGATCGCGCGTGAAATATTTGAAACGGTAATTGTTCCGTTGAAAGTAGATCATCAAAGTACCAAGTGACCAAGTAGCCCCGTGTAGGAATAATCAATATTCAAGGCGGTTAAAACTGCCTGATGCGTGCTGCCTCGATCGGTCTACTCACATCTTGCACCCTTCTCGATTAACAGGCTTTCCGGCCTGTTCCACATTGAAAATGGTGCAACATATGAGTCTAAAGACACGAGGTTTCCATAATACTAAGCTTTTCTCATGAAAAAATACCCATGCAGGAAGTTATCAACTCGTTTCAGTCTTTTTTCTCTAACTCTGTTGATGCTTTCCTAGAGTGCGATCGACAGCAAAAGTACCTATCGATCAATCCTGTCGCTGCTGCTTGGATGGGATTGGAGCCTGCTGAAATAGTCAACAAAAATAATCAGGAATTATTAAAATTATATCCCAATAATGCTGCTGTCAAAAATATAATCTCGCAGATTGATTCTTGCCTGCAACAAGTATTTATAACCGGGGAAAAACGGCTGGCAATTCATGAGGTGACGACGGCAGACGGCGGGATTAAAATTTACGAAACTGCTTATACGCCAGCGGTGGATGCCTCTAGCAAGCAGATGCGGGTTTTGGGTATTGGTAGAGATATCACCAGGCACTACCGCTGGCAGCAGCAGAAAACTCAACAGTTACGCCGATCGAACCATTTACTGTGGTTGAATGCAGCTAACAGTCCGCTGGCAATGGTAGGCTGGGATGAAGATTTTCGGATTGTTCAGTGGTCGAAACGCGCCGAGGAAATCTTTGGCTGGACATCAGATGATATGATGGGCAAGCAGTTCGGCGATTTGGCTTTGGTTTGCGAGGAAGATAGAGAGGCTGTAAGCGCGATCGAGCTCGAACTAGCCACCGGCAACGGCAATACTTCAATTAACCGCAACTATACTAAAAGCGGACAGGTGATTTGGTGTCGCTGGTTCAACTCGATTATTCGCAGTGGCGATACTTTTACCGTGCTTTCTTTGGTGGAAGATATCACCGATCGCAAAAGATTGGAAGCAGAAAAAGCCCAAGCTTCTCGCCTCACAGCAATGGTAGCCGATGTCGGTATTGCCCTCACCAAACACCCTCAAGATATCCTGCTTCCCTGCTGCGAGGCAATGGTGCGGAATCTTGATGTTGCTTCGGCTGAAATTTGGACTTTCAACTCTCAACAGAATGTTTGGGAATTGCAAGCAGCATCGGAAATATACAGTCGCACAGACGATCGCGCTAGCTTTATTGAAAATAAGGTTAACTCGATCGCCAAACAGCAAAAACCGGAATTTGACTGCGGATTTGAACTGAATAATTTTGGACTCCCAGAGGAAGAATCCGCGAAAGCAACAGCGGCACAGATTTCCGAAGTAGCACTTCTCAACACCAGCCAAAAGCCGACAAATTGCCCAATCCCCAAGCAAATTCTAACTTTCGCCGGCTACCCTTTGATAGTCGAAGAACGGCTGGTTGGAGTCATGGTAATTATCAGCCGCCAGCCGCTGACAGCACCTTTTCAGGAAACTTTAGCATCGGTTGCCGATGTCATCGCTTTAGGCATCGAACGCAAGCGTGCAGAAGCTGAATTAAAATCAGCTAGAGGGTTCCTTAATTCCGTAGTAGAAAATCTGCCTGTGGGAGTTTTTGCTAAAGATGCTTCTTCGCTGAAATTTGTGCTATGGAATAAAGCGGGAGAAACGATCGCAGGTGTTACCTCTCAAGAGGCGATCGGCAAAAATGACTACGATATTTACCCCAAAGAACAAGCTGATGTTTTTACTGCTCAAGACAGAGAAATATTGACCGGTCATCACAATCAGTCTACTGTTAAAGACATCGCCGAAGAGCCGATCCAAACTCGCCACAAAGGTATGAGAATACTGCACACCCGCAAAGTGCCAATTCTCGACGCCGCAGGCCGTCCTCAGTACGTTTTGGGGATTACTGAAGATATTACCGAACGCAGGCAGGTAGACGAAAGCGTGCGCCTCTACGATCAAATTGTCGAGAATATGCAAATTGGTTTGTACGTCTACCATTTAGAAAATATAGACGATGACAGCACTCTCAGGGCGATCGCCTCCAATCCTGCAGCTACCCTATTTACCGGATTAGAAATGGCTGATGTTTTGGGAATGACAATCGACGAGATTTTTCCCCAACTGCGATCGAAAAACATTCCCCAAGCATTTGCTTCGGTAATTCGCACCCAGAAAGCCGTAGAACTTGAAGATATTGACTGCGATGAAGGCGGCCGCATAACTCGCGCTTTTTCTATTAAAGCTTTTCCATTACCCAACAACTGTGTCGGTGTTGCTTTTGAAAACATTACTGCTCGCAAGCGCCTAGAACTAGAACTGCAGGCTTCTTTGGAAAAAACTGAACGTTCCGAACAACTCCTACGCACAGTAATAGACAAAACCAGCGACTGGATTTTTGCCAAAGACAAAAATTTTCGCTATATTCTGGTCAACAGGAGTTTCGCTCAAGCCATCGGTAAAACAGTAGAAGAAATCATTGACAAATCCGATTTAGAGTTAGGATTTTCAGAAGATATCGTTTTTGGGAATTCCGCCCAAAATATCCGAGGATTCCGCACAGACGACTCTGCTGTACTGGCCGGCGAAATTATCCACAATCCCTGCGATCCGGCAACTATTGCTGACGGTTCAGTACATATTTTTGATACCCAAAAACTTCCCCTGCGCGACGCTGAAGGTAATGTATTTGCAGTGCTAGCTTTCGCTCACGATATTACCGAACGACATGAATCGGAAGCAGCTTTGCGTAGAAGTGAATCAAGATTTAGGTCTTTAGTTGCTAATATTCCCGGAGTTGTTTATCGCTGGCAGTGCGATTTTTCGACTAATTTTATTAGCGATGCCGTTTACTTATTAACCGGCTACCCGGCGGCAGATTTTATTTGGCTTTTGGACAGGAGAGGCCGGACTTTTGCTAGCATTATTTATCCGGAAGATTTGGCAAAAGTAGAAGCAACTATTCGGCAAGGCATAGAAAACAAAGAGTCTTATAACTTGGAATACCGCTTGCTAGCAGCAGACGGCACGGTTAAATGGCTGTGGGATAAAGGTTCTCCTGTGTTCGACGCTGAGGGAAACGTTTGCTATTTGGACGGGGTAATTTTTGATATTAGCGATCGCTACTACGCCGAGGAAGCATTGCGCCAAAAAACTTTAGAGTTAGAAGCAGTTTTTCGCGCTTTGCCTGATTTGTATTTTCGACTAGATGCTGACGGTATTATCGTGGATTATTTGTCAGGAACTTCTTCGAGTTTATACCTACCTCCCGAACATTTTATGGGTCAACGAATAACAGACATATTGCCACACAATGTCGCCTGCCAATTTGCCCAAGCAATCTTTGAAGTTTCCGAAACAAGAAATTCAATCGATATAGAATATTCGCTTTCCATGTCGGAAGGAGAAACAACTTATGAAGCCCGACTGTTGCCGTTTAATTCAGATCAGATTATTATTCTAGCACGCAATATTACCAAGCGCAAACAAGCCGAAGCTCAATTAAAACATAAAAATCGCCAGCTAGAGCAAACATTGAAACAATTAGGCAGGACGCAAGCTCAACTAATTCAAGCGGAAAAAATGTCGGGTTTGGGACAGCTAGTGGCGGGAATTGCTCACGAAATCAATAATCCCGTCAGTTTTATTTACGGTAATATCACTTACGCTAGTGAGTATGCCAAAAACTTGCTGGAACTGTGTAGTTTGTACCAAGCACACTACCCGGAACCTGTTGCTGTTATCCAAGATTTGGCAGAAAAAATAGAACTAGAATTCATGAAAGAGGATTTCCCGCACCTGCTGAATTCAATTCAAACCGGAGCAGATCGGATTCGCCAAATAGTTCTGTCTTTGCGTAACTTTTCCCGCCTGGAAGAATCAGATCTTAAGCGTGTTAATATTCACGAAGGAATAGACAGTGCTCTATTGATTTTGCAACACAAGATTAAAGAAAATGGCCGAAACCGTCATATTCAAATAGTTAAAGAATATGGGGAATTGCCCCAGATACAGTGCTACGTGGGACAGTTAAATCAAGTGTTTATGAATATTTTAAATAATGCTGTTGATGCTTTAGCAAATGTCAGGAATAGGAAGTTGGAATTAGCGAGTTATTCGGAAGATGAACGGCAAGATTTGGCTGGTTTACCTTTAACTTGCGACACATTGCCCTGGATTCGGATTCGCACGGATGTGTTGGAGAACAATCGGGTGGCGATCGTAATTTCAGATAACGGGTATGGCATGGTAGAGTCTGTTAAGTGTCGGGTATTTGACCCGTTTTTTACTACTAAACCAGTAGGCAAAGGTACAGGTTTGGGACTGTCTATCTCCTATCAGATTGTGGTGGAAAGGCACGGAGGGACGCTGCAGTGCATTTCCGCGCCGGGAGAGGGAACTGAATTTGCGATCGAGATTCCAATTCGGCAGAGGTAATGAGTTATTGGTAATTGGTAGTTGCACGAGAAAAATGATAATCTAATTAAAGGTTCTAAAAGTCAGGAATATTAGCATGGTATACAAAAGCATACATACTTCTAGTGCCGTTGCAAAACAAATTAAAGAAGAAGAAGATGATGATTCCTATGTTGACTATTTTTATGACGATCAGGGGGCTCCGCCGGGAACTCTCGACTTAGAACCAGATGCGCCGCCTCCGGAGATTGTATTAATTGACTATTGCGACACAGCAGCTACTCGCGCCCACTTGGCAAATCCTCAAAAAGCTGCTGCGTATTTAGATACAGCATCTGTTTCTTGGGTTGATATGTTGGGATTGGGAAACAAAGAAACTTGGCGGCAAATGGCCGAAGTATTTAATTTGCACGTAATGGCTCAGGAAGATGTAGTTAATGTTCCCCAGCGACCGAAAGTTGTAGACTATGAAGAACACATTTTAATCATTGCTTGGATGGTGATGCTGCATCCAGAATCAGATACTTTTCATAAAGAACAAGTAAGTTTGATTTTGGGCAAGCATTACCTGTTAACTGTTCAGGAAGAACCGGACTATGATTGTTTTGAACCAGTGCGCGATCGCATTCGTAAAGGACAAGGCATGATTCGCAAACACGGAGCAGATTATCTGGCTTATACTTTGTTAGATTCGATTATAGATGGATTCTTCCCTGTATTAGAAGTTTACGGAGAGCGCATTGAAGAATTAGAGGATGAAGTGGTGGTGAACCCCACCCGCAAAACCCTGGAAAAAATCTATAAAATCCGCCGAGAATTGCTGACTCTGCGCCGCGCCATTTGGCCACAGCGGGATGCAATTAATGTTTTGATTCGAGATAGCAGTGATTTGATTAGTCCAGAGGTGCGAATTTACCTGCGGGACTGTTACGATCACACGGTGCAGGTGATGGATATGGTGGAAACCTATCGAGAGTTGTCTTCGGGTTTGATGGATGTTTACTTGTCTTCGGTTGGTAATAAAATGAATGAAATCATGAAATTGCTGACGGTGATTTCGAGTATATTTATTCCTCTAACCTTTGTGGCGGGAGTATACGGGATGAATTTCAATACAGAGAAATCGCCATTGAATATGCCGGAACTGAATTGGTATTTTGGCTATCCGCTGTGTTGGGCGGTGATGGTAGGAATCGCCTCTGGTTTAGTTTACTTCTTCTGGCGGCGCGGCTGGTTTGATAATTTTTCTACTATCAAAGATGACTCATTAAAGTAACCGAATTGAAGATTTCAGATTGGGGATTAAAGATTGAATAATTCAAAATCCTGTTAGGTAAAAAGGTTTCCTGCCCCTAGTTGAATCCGTGCGATAAATCCTTGGATGATAATTGCCAACTTTTGTGCCCCCTGATTCATCAGTGAGTGATTTTAAGGGAGTTGCAGGGAAATTTAATTGTTGGGCGGGCTTTCGGGCCCACGGTACAAGAGTTTGAATAAACTGAGATGTTGCACCATTCTCAAGAACAGGCAAGATGCCTGTTCCACAAAAAATAAACTTGATTGTGGAACAGGCATCTTGCCTGTTCATAAAAAGCTTATTGACAATAGTGCCAGATGTGAGAATAAACACAAATGTCCAAGTTAAGTGGGCGACAAGTTAAAATATTCAATCTCAAATCCCAAATTGATTGACGAACGATCGCGTACAATAAATCTGGGGAAAAAGTAGGCGCAGGCGGTTGCGGATTAGCGAAAGCTTGTCTGAGGAAAGTCCGGGCTCCCGAAAAACCAAACTTGCTGGGTAACGCCCAGTGCGAGCGATCGTGAGGATAGTGCCACAGAAAGATACCGCCCCCCATTTGAGATTTGAGATTTGAGACTGGAGATTGAATCAAAAATCAAGCCTCGAAAATCGCCAAGTGTTAGGGGGTAAGGGTGCAAAGGTGCGGTAAGAGCGCACCAGCAGCATCGAGAGGTGCTGGCTCGGTAAACCCCAGTTGGGAGCAAGGTCGGAGGGACTATGGTTGGTTTTTTACCAGTTCCGTTTTTTGGTACTGCTTGAGGCGTCTGGTAACAGGCGTCCCAGATAGATAACTGCCCTCGACAACTGCTTGCAGTTGAGAGAACAGAACCCGGCTTATGTCCGACTTTTTCCCCACCCAAATTTGGGTAAGGTGCTTAGGGCAGATTTGTCAAGGTGTAGTTAAGGTGTTGGCGTCATCGTAACCGTTGAGCTTTATTCTTGATATGTTATTTATTGCTAATAATTTATCAAATAAAGAAGATTGATCGATCGCCAGAAGCAGAGATTTCCAGCGTTTGAGGCACTTCTTCACCACCTTGACAGAGCGGACTATAAGCACCAGGAGGACTATTTAGTTTTTTAATAAAAAGCTTTTTAGTGATATGAATCTGATATACCATTTTCAAAAAGTCATGCAACTTTATACAATATCCAAGCCCGGATAGTCATCCGTAATTCGCAATTAATTATAAAATCTAAAATCTAAAATCTAAAATCTAAAATGGTATGATTTATCCGGGTCGCCAAAAGCAACTTGAAACAGTAATTCAAAAATTGGGACTGCCAAAGAATGATGCGATAAAATGGCATCTCCTCGATTTAGCTTTGACTCATGCGAGCGCGTCAGCTAAGGCAAATTACGAGCAACTAGAGTTTGTCGGTGATGCAGTGGTGCGGCTGGCTGCGTCGGAATTGTTGTTTGAGACTTATCCTGACTGTACAGTGGGAGAATTTGCTGCTATTCGATCGATCTTGGTGAGCGATCGCATTCTTGCTAAAATCGCTGAAAGTTACGGGTTCGATCGCTATTTAATTGTTTCCAGCAGCGCCGCCTCGGACAAAACAGGCGCTGAACCCCGACTGGCCGATGCTTTGGAAGCGGTACTGGCTGCGCTTTATTTGAGTACCCAAAGCTTAGAATTAATTCGCCCTTGGCTAGATTCTCACTTTCAACGCTTAGCGACAGAAATCCGCAGCGATCCGGCCCGCCAAAACTACAAAGCTGCTCTCCAAGAGTTGACTCAAGGCAAATACAAAACTTTGCCCAAATATAGCGTGCAAGAAACCGGGACAGTGCAGGGGGGGGAGGATCGTTTTACCGCAGAAGTTCTCATTCAGGGAAAGTTGGTAGCAGAGGGAAAAGGTCGATCGATCAAAGCGGCGGAACAAGCAGCGGCTCAGGCAGCTTTTAATAAATTAGTTAATAGTCAGTAGTCAGTTGACTGTTGACTGTTGACTGTTGACTGTTGACTGTTGACTGTTGACTGTTGACTGTTGACTGGTGTTATCAGTTATTTGTTATTTGTTAGCTGCTACCAATAACCAATAACCAATAACCAATAACTACTGCCAACAGTCAACAGTCAACAGTAATTTTTTTGAGTTAAAACATAGATAATAATAACAAAATATGCTATAATTGCTGTGCGATTTTTGAAATTATAATCAATGAAAATCGGAATAGCTGTATTGGGTGCAGGTCGCTGGGGAGTTAACCTAATTCGCAACTTTCTCGAACATCCCAACAGCCAAGTTTTAGCGGTGGTAGACCCGAATCGAGATTCATTGGCGGCCGTTCAAAAACAGTTTAATCTCGATGCCTCGGTGATTCTAGCTACCGATTGGTCTCAAGTGCAAGCCTTGCCGGGACTGCAAGCTGTGGCGATCGCTACTCCAGCTTCCACACACTATACCCTCGCAGCAGCAGCGCTGAAACAAGGCTACCACGTCTTAGCAGAAAAACCCCTCGCCATCAACCTCACTGAAGCAATAGAACTCTGTCAATTAGCCGAAAAACAGCAGCGGCAACTCTTCGTTGACCACACTTATCTGTTTCATCCAGCAGTCGATCGAGGCCAAAGAATTATTCAACAGCATCAACTCGGAAAATTGCGCTACGGTTACGCCCAGCGCACCCATTTTGAACCGGTGCGCCATGACGTTGATGCCCTTTGGGACTTGGCAGTTCACGATATCGCTATTTTCAATACTTGGTTGGAACAAACGCCAATTGAAGTAAGGGCGATCGGCACTGTTTTTCCGAAGGAAGAAGGAATAAATCAAGAAGCAGCAGAAATTGAAAATCAATTTTCTCCTTCACTGCTGACTACTAATCCTGCAGAAAAACTAGCAGATTTAGTTTGGGTAACGCTCACCTATCCCGACGGATTTCAAGCATTTATTCACCTGTGCTGGCTAAATCCCGACAAACAACGGCGCTTAACAGTTGTTGGCAGTTTGGGAACCTTGATTTTTGACGAAATGTCGCCAGAAACTCCCCTGATTGTGCAGCGCGGCCATTCAGATTGGGGAGGCGAAGAGAATAACTCTTTTGAAAGTGCGTTAGCGAAGCCCGCCCCTACGGGGGCTACGCCAACGAATAGGATCGCGCCGCAGCCAAAAAGCATCAGACACCGCGAAGTGTTGATTTTAGAACAAGTAGAACCGCTGAGGAGAGTGTGCGATCGCTTCCTCAACTGCGTGCAAACTAATACCGCCTGTCCTACCTCTTCGGGCGCCGCCTCCGTCGAATTAATCCGCATTCTCAGCACTTTGAGCAAATCCCTCGAACTCAGCGGACAGCCCCTAATACCATTTTAGATTTGAGATTTTAGATTGGGAAAATCACTCCTCAACTTTTGAAATTTCCCTTTTCCGTTACTAAGTCGGGGCTGTGAAAATAAAAACTTGACTGCTGATTTACCGGCAAAGAAATCATCACCGTAGTACCTTGATTCACGCCCGCGCTGTGCAGGGTAATGCTTCCGATCATAGATTCCATTATCCTTCGCGAGATAGCTAAGCCCAAACCGTTACCGCCAAACTTGCGAGTTGTAGAACCATCAGCCATCACAAAAGGTTGAAACAATTTCTGCTGGTGTTCGGGATCGATACCAATTCCCGTATCTTTAATTGTCACCACCACCCAATCGCTTTGACCGCTGGGACCCGTCATACTTTCCCCACTGCCGTTAAAACTACCAGAATTAGTCCTCGACTCTACCCGCACAGATATATTAATGCTGCCCGACTCTGTAAACTTAACGGCATTGCTCAAAACATTTAAAAACACCTGTTTTAGCTTCTCTGGATCGGCATGAACAATAATCGGATCATGAGGAGCTGGCAAACTTAACTTCAAGCCTTTTTCCTCAATTTGAGCCGATTGCAAATCAATCGCGTCTTCAAGTACCTGGGTAATGTCAACTACTTCTAACATCATCGAGAACGTGCCGGATTCTATTTTAGCAATGTCCAAAATATCATTAATAATATTGAGCAATTGCATTGACGAGTCGTGGGCCCGCTGTAAAAATTCCATTTCTTCATCTCGGTCATCGCAGTAGCCGTCCCGCACAATTTGAATAAAACCAATAATCCCGTTGAGCGGCGTTCTCAATTCGTGAGAAATATTGCCCAAAAATTCATTTTTTAATTGATTGGCAACTTGCGCTTCCTTGGTTGCGACTTCCAATTCTTTGGCCCTGGATCTGAGACCCTGCACCATGCTGTTTAGTGCTTCTGATAGTTGATTGAATTCCCTAATTTGGAAATTTTGTGGCACTGTCTGCGACGCTTCTGTATCTACTTTCATCGCGTAGTCTCTCAGTTTTTCCACAGGACGCGCCAAGTCGCGAGACAGATATAAAGTCGCGATGATACTAGCAGCAACCAAACCTACAATTAAATTAAATAAAACTTGCTGAATTTCTTCCAAACCCGACAGAGCGTAATCTAAACGAGAGACAGCTAAAATAATCCACTTGCTGTTCTCCTGTGTAGTTGAAGGACTCGGGATAGCGGCGTATCCTGCTAGCAACTCTACACCATTTCTTTCAAAGGAAAATAGGTGGAGAAAAGCTGTTCCGCCGGCGATCGCCCTTCTGACAATACTTTTTAGTCGAGCGGCATCTGCCTCTTGGTCAATATTGCGGCCCACGCGATTGATATTCGGGTGCGCCAAAATCGTCCCATCTTGGTCGATCGCCACCGTATAGCCGGCTAAAGAACCCTTGGGAGCGCTGGTTTGCACAGGCAATGCCGACTGCAAACTCAAAGCATAACTCAACTGCAGGGTATTGCCCCGACGAATGTAAACAGGAGCGCTCAACACCAAACTCGCTTGGCTATCGGAGCCTTCTTTACCCGCATCGGGAAAATCCTCAGCCCCCAAAGCCGCCTTCTGATCGTTTGCTGTCCCCTGTCGCTGCGGAGGTAAGGACAGACTGATGTAAACGCTCTTGTCGTCCAGCAGCGTTTGCTGCTGCTGTACGGGTGGCCAAAATTTGGCCGGCAACGACTGAATCGGCTGTTGCCCGCAAGTGCTTGCTATCACTTGATTTGTCTTTAAATTAGTCAATTGCAAGCAATCAACCTGCGCTGGCAACCGCTGCCCTAATTGGGCGATAAACTTTTGATAATCCTTCGGATCTACCGACTGCAACATCGAGCTTTCCGAAGCGCCGATCAGATTCGACTTCAGCGATTTCGCCCACTGTTCAATAGTGTCTGCTTTTCTGACTGCACTTTCTGTCAAGTTTTGACGAGCAGTTTCCAGAAGCGTCGAGCGTGCCTTGCGATAGGTAACATACTCCCCCACCAGTAGAACAGGTACGCTGAGCAACAAAATCCGCGACAGTAAAATACGGCGAAAGGAGGATTGACCTAACTTAACCATAGGAAATATCTAAATTAAGGTGCAACACCCAACAGCGACCATTACAGTGAAATAAACCAGACCGAAAG
Source organism: Microcoleus sp. POL10_C6 (assembly GCF_036701585.1). Classification (NCBI taxonomy): domain Bacteria; kingdom Bacillati; phylum Cyanobacteriota; class Cyanophyceae; order Oscillatoriales; family Microcoleaceae; genus Microcoleus; species Microcoleus sp. POL10_C6. The sequence goes on from NZ_JAUBRB010000001.1 coordinate 253,395, forward strand.
CATGAATCTGTCTAGGGGGCTCTGCTGACTGGACAACACAGCTTCAGAACAACATTTAAACACAATTATAGAAGCCACTGTAGTAATCTCGATTCTAAGTGTGTGGACTAAAAGATGCTCAGCAATTTGTTGGGCAAATGCCTGTGATTTCGGTCACACTTCCCTTCTCAATTCTCGAAGCGAGTGACACCCGATCGCCCAGGTGCCTATTTTTCAGGCTGCAAAAAGCATCGGGTGGACATACCGCAGTGGCTTGAAGCTAGAATCGCATAGATGCACTCGCCCCCAATTAACAGGCAAAAAGTTCGGTTTCCGGCTAGTGTACAGAGATCATTCTTGCTCGATCGGACTTTTTCTTTCCCAAGGCCTTCGAGAGATGGGCCAGAGATGGGCGATGCGAGATTTTGCACCCTGTCAAATATTTCTTTTGCCATCCGATTGATTCAGTGACAATAATTCACCTGTCAAACAAAAAGAATGAGACGATCGAGCTGCCGATCGACTCTGACAACCCTAATGTGGGGAACCTTGGCCCAAACAGTGCACCCACGCTCCGTAAATTCGCGGTCTCGGCAATAATCTCCATAGCTTAATCGATGAAAAAAAACTTTAGCAATTATACGTATTATTACACAAACAACCGTCCGAGATATCATCACGCTTATTTGATATCTCCCCTTTTAGAAATGCTGGCGACACTTCAGCATACCAGCAAGACAAAACTCCGAGTTTTGGATCTCGGCTGCGGCAATGGCAGCCTCAGTCACGTTATCGCAGAGCACGGCTGCGAAGTTGTCGGCGTTGACACTTCTGCGCCCGGAATTGCCATCTCCCGTCAAAGTTTCCCCGATTGTCAGTTTATCCAAGCAGATATTTACGACCTTCCAGATATCGATATTCTGAACTCATTTGATGTTGTCTTAGCTATTGAAGTAATCGAACACTTGCTTTATCCTAAAGAACTAGCAAAAACTGCAAAAAGATGCCTCAATCCGGGAGGAAGACTAATTATTTCCACACCCTATCACGGCTATTTAAAAAATCTGGCTTTAGCGGTTTCTGGCAAACTAGATCAACATTTTACCGTTCTTTGGGATAACGGTCACATTAAATTTTTTTCAGTAGAGACGCTGACCAAGTTATTAACATCTGAAGGATACACGGACATAAAATTTAAATTTGCTGGTCGGTGTCCCTATCTTTGGAAATCAATGTTATGCTCTAGTAAGTTCTCGCCACAAGCGGAGAAATCATGAGTTTTGAGGGGTGATTTTTCAGCCCATTAATTTCTCTGAATAAACGACCAGCCCTCATGAAAAGTAAAAGATAACTTTTATGGTGAAAGGGTGAAACAAATAAAATGACGGTCGGCGTTTGGATCTTAGGCGATCGACTTTGGCAGAACCAAGCTGCTATCAACTGCACCGATGATAAATCTTCCCTACTGGGATTTCCTAGCGCGCCACCGGGACAAATTTCAGTCGATCGGTCCCATGAGTGTTCTCTTAGCCAATCTCGACAAAATGCCGCCAACAGAATTGGCAACCATCCGGCAACAAGCGGCAGAGTGGCACTTAGGAAGTCATTAGTCAGTAGTCAGTAGTCAGTAGTCAGTAGTCAACAGTCATTAGTTATTTGCTATTTGCTACCAATGCCCCATGCCCTGTTTGGCCGATGCCCGATGGCCTGTTTGGCCGATGCCCTGTTTGGCCGATGCCCCATGCCCTTTGCAATTCTTATTTTTTCCCTGACTTTTCCCTAAACATTCCACAGCGTTTCCACAGGCAAGTCTGAGGTTTTCCACAGATCCGACAAAGTTTTCCACAGAAATTAACGGCACGGTAGCATCTTGCTGCGGAATTGGGGATTTCCTTAACTTGCTGGCTAATTACTTATAAACCCCCCACTACATAAAGATATGTAACAAAAAATGCCCTAAAAAGCTTATTATTTGGTAAACCTTTTTTTTATCTAAAGGACTTTGTAATATTTCGCAACATTGACAAACCCACCCCCTCATAGCGCACAATGATGCGACCGACCTAAAAAAAAGCGCTCTGATTTCGGCTGTGCCTGCACCTGTATCCGGCCGAAGGGGGGGTTCTGTTTTCAATTTATTAGCGAGACTAAAAAAAATGATGAACCCAACAGTCAGTATTTTTGCTGAAATTCCCGAAACGCTGCACGATTCTCTCAAAACTTACCTGGAAACCCATCCCGAATGGGATCTAGACCGAGTATTTTGCGCGGCGCTGTCGCTGTTTTTGTTGCAGAATGCCGATAGCGGTACGCCTGAAGCTTCGCGCAGTTATCGCCAAGCTGCGAGAGTTTATCTCGAAACTCTGTTTCAATCTCCTCAAGACTTGCACAGCAACAATGTAACTCCGTCGTCTTAAAGGATAAGGGGAGAGGGGGAGACGCGGTTTCTGGGAAGGATTTTAGTTCATCGAGAGGGCGCGCACTGCATAGCTGTCAACTTCAGCTTAAAATCCCTGAGAACTATCGCTCATAGCTTAATGCTGAGCCCCATTGCATCTCCCTTAAGAAGCAGGCCGGTTTCATTCTCAGGGAAATCATCGTTTTGTAGGGGTAGTGCCCCCGTGCCTACCCCCTCCACGGACAAGGGAATCGGTGTTTCAAATATCGGGGCAACCACGGGAGATTGCCCCTACAAGAGAATGAAAAATCCCCCCGGACAATCAGGGGATGCCGGGGGGATAAACTGCCTTAATCGTCAAACAGTAGACGGGTAGTAAATAAGACGCGCTTGTTTACACCCATGGTGCTTATGGCGCACTCTACAGACTACAAACTCATGGCTGAAGACTACATCATGCCCATGCCGCCCATGCCGCCCATGCCGCCCATGCCGCCCATGCCGCCCATGCCGCCCATGCCGCCCATGCCGCCCATGTCGCCCATGTCGCCGCCGGCTTTTTTCTTCTCGGGTTTTTCGACAATCACAGCTTCAGTGGTCAAAACCATACCAGCGATGGAACCGGCATTTTGCAAAGCCGATCGCACTACCTTAGCCGGGTCAATAATCCCGGCGGCAATCATATCTTCGTACACGTCGGTGAGTGCGTTGTAGCCAATGTTGAACTCGCTCGCCCGCACTCGCTCGATGACGATCGAACCTTCAACACCCGCATTATCAGCGATTTGACGCAAAGGTGCTTCCAAAGCTTTCTTCACCAAGTCAGCGCCTACTTGTTCTTCGGCGTCTAAAGTATTTCTGATCGCATCTATTTTTGTAATCAGGTGAATTAGTGTCGTGCCACCGCCGGCAACGATACCTTCTTCCACAGCAGCTTTAGTAGCGTTCAAAGCGTCTTCAATACGCAGTTTACGGTCTTTGAGCTCGGTTTCGGTAGCTGCGCCGACTTTAATTACAGCGATGCCGCCGGCGAGTTTGGCGATGCGTTCGGTTAGCTTTTCCTTGTCGTAGTCGGAATCCGTCGCTTCTAGCTGCTTGCGGATTTGCTCGATCCGTTTTAGCACGTCAGCTTTGTGTTCTTCGCCAGCAACAACGATCGTGTTTTCTTTGTCGATCGTAATTTTGCGGGCGGTACCGAGCATTTCTAGGGTTGCGGTATCGATGCTGAGTCCGACTTCTTCGGAGATCAGTTGACCGCCAGTAAGAACGGCGATATCTTGAAGCATAGCTTTGCGCCGCTCGCCAAAACCAGGAGATTTCGTTGCTGCGATGTTCAATACGCCGCGGGCTTTGTTGACTACCAGAGTTGCCAAAGCTTCGCCTTCAATATCTTCGGCGATAATTAGCAGGGGTTGACCGGTGCGGGCGATTTTTTCGAGAACTGGAATGAGTTCTTGAATCGAGCTAATTTTTTTGTCGGTAATCAGGATGCGAGCGTTTTCGTACTCAACTTCCATGCGATCGGTGTTAGTGACGAAATACGGAGAAAGATATCCGCGATCGTACTGCATCCCTTCGACAACTTCCAATTCTGTTGTCAGAGATTTCGACTCTTCAACAGTAATTACGCCGTCTTTGGTGACTTTTTCCATGGCTTGGGCAATCATGGCGCCGACTTCTTCGTCGTTACCGGCGGAGACAGTGGCGACTTGAGCAATTGCAGCCCCTTCGACGGGTTTCGCCAATTTCTCGATTTCCAGCACCAAGTGGGCGATCGTTTTTTCAATACCCCGGCGCAGCGCGACTGGGTTTGCGCCTGCAGCGACATTCTTCAAACCTTCGCGAATGAGGGATTGAGCTAGAACCGTTGCGGTTGTTGTGCCGTCGCCTGCGATATCTTTAGTTTTGGAGGCGACTTCTTGAATTAAGCGAGCGCCGGCATTTTCCAGGGGGTCTTCGAGTTCGATCTCCCTAGCAACGGTGATACCGTCGTTAACGATTTGGGGAGCGCCGTATTTCTTTTCCAATAGGACGTTCCGGCCTTTCGGGCCCAAGGTGATGCGGACAGCATCGGCGAGTTGATTGACGCCGCGTTCTAGTGCCCGCCGAGATTTGTCGCTAAATGCAACTATTTTGGTCATGTTTGTCTCCAATCACTTACATTAGCAAATTTAGCACTCTCTGAGGCTGAGTGCTAAGTTGATCGATTTTTGATTGTAGCGCGACTCAACGGTGTGGGGGATTGCGGGGACGGATTGGAGATTGGGGCGATCGTTCCGGGTGGCTAAGGACAGGGCATTGCCGTGTCCCCACATATCTCGTGTTCCCACAGATATAATGTGGTTTGTTACATATCGATATAATCAGGTTTTAGTTAATACCAAAACCTAATTTTGATGGCACGTTATCCCAAAGCAGAATTTTTATTAAAAATTTCTTAACTTGTGTTTTCGGTCATCTACCTTTCGATAGAGCTTCTCTTATTTTTCAAACTTCAACCTTCTATAGCAACACAACAGCCAAGACTATTAGGACGTTGTTAATTGCTGAAAACCTTGGGGAAGACTCCTTCTTCCTTCAGCATCCATCCGTTACATCCCGTACATTGCTCGTTGCCGAACCTTCTTCCTTCTTCCTTCTTCCTTCTTCCTTCTTCCTATGGCTCGTTATTCTCGACTGCAAAAACTCGGCTCTTATATGCGCCCGCACTGGAAGCCAACATTCTGGGGCATTTTTTCGCTATTAGTTGTCAATGCTGTGGGCGTTTACATTCCCCTGCTGATTCGGAATTCAGTTGACACTCTGCAAATTGCGACTAAATTTGACCAAGTTTTCAATTTCGTGGCACTAATTCTGCTTCTCGCCTCAATTATGTGGGTGATTCGGATGGCGTCGCGGATTTTGCTGTTTGGCGTTGGGCGTCAAGTCGAATTTGATCTCAAACAGCAAATATTTAATCATTTATTAACATTAGAACCGTCTTATTTTGCAGCCAATACGGTAGGAGATTTAATTAACCGCGCTACTTCCGATTTGGACAATATTCGGCGCTTGGTGGGGTTTGCGGTGCTGAGTTTGGCGAATACGGCATTTGCCTATGCTTTGACTTTGCCGGTGATGCTGGGGATTAATGTAAGGCTGACACTGTTTGCGATCGCAGTTTATCCTTTAATGCTGGTTTTGGTACAGTTATTTAGCGACAAACTTCGCATCCAACAGTTAGCCGTGCAAGAGGAATTGTCGGCGATGAGCGATTTAATTCAAGAAGATATGAGCGGGATGTCCGTAATTAAAATCTACGCTCAAGAAGAGAACGAACGCCGAGCTTTTCGCAATTCCAATGCGAAGTTGCTATTAGCAAATTTAGAATTAGCAAAAACTAGAAACTTTATTTTTCCCCTGCTGGGCGGTTTGGCAAGCATTAGTTTGTTGGTGCTGCTTTCTGCTGGTGGCGGGGCAATTGCTAATGGCCAAATTAGCATTGGCGATTTTGTGGCGTTGCTGATTTATGTCGAGCGTTTGGTGTTTCCGACGGCGCTGTTGGGTTTCACAATTACTGCTTACCAGCGGGGAGAAGTGAGTGTCGATCGCATCGAATCAATTCTGACTGTGGAACCGCAAATTAAGGATGCTGCCGACGCAGTGGAACTGGCAACTCCAGTCAAAGGCGAAATTGCGGCTCGCCATCTAAATTATACTTATCCGGGTGCTAACACACCCGCGCTTAAAAATGTTGATTTTACCATAAAACCGGGCGAAACTGTCGCCATTGTCGGGGCGATCGGCTCAGGAAAATCAACTTTAGCTAATGCACTGCCCAGACTGCTGGACATCGATCGGGGTCAGTTATTTGTAGACGGACAGGATATTACCGAGGTAAAATTGACAGAATTGCGCGGGGCGATCGCCTACGTTCCACAAGAAAGCTTTCTGTTCGGCACTACCATCAAGAATAACATCCGCTACGGAAACCCTTTAGCGGAACAGCCGGAGATTGAAGCCGCAGCAAAACAAGCGCAAATTCACGCCGAAATCCTCAACTTTCCGCAGCAGTACAAAACAGTTGTTGGCGAGCGCGGCATTACTTTATCGGGTGGACAGCGCCAGCGGACGGCACTTGCTCGCGCTTTGTTAGTTGACGCCCCGGTGTTAATTTTGGATGACGCTCTTTCCAGCGTTGACAATCAAACTGCTACCGACATTTTGCGAAACTTGGCAACGGGAACCGATCGCAAAACAGTAATTTTTATCTCGCATCAAATGTCAGCGGCGGCCAGTGCCGATCGCATTTTTGTGATGGAGAGAGGAGAAATAGTTCAGAGTGGCACTCACCTTGAATTGGTAGGGCAAACAGGGCTTTATCAGTATTTGTGGAACCAGCAAAAATTAGAGGAATTGCTGCATTGACAAGTAACAGATGCTTTGATTTATATCAAATCCGCTAGCTAGCATCGGAATTAATATTACCCACAGCTTTCGACACCGCGAGTGTCCCGTGTCCCTACAATTAATCCGTATAGGGACACAGCACTGCTGTGTCCTCTATATAATTCCGGTGCAACCGGAAACGAGATCATAGGATGGTGGGGATAAAGAAGCAAGCAAATTTATTGCCCACCGATTTTAATTAGCTACATTACTCAAGGGAATTTCTTCTTGTTGTTGAAATAATTTAATCGATTGCAGACTATCTGAAGCAGCATCCCAAAGAATGAATTGGAAGCAGTCAGGAATATCGCGAATTGTCAGTGATTTTGAATTAGCCAGCAGGTGAATATTAGCATTGTGACAAGCCCGAAGATTATAGTTAGGTATTCGCTCAGAGAGATGATGAATATTGTGGTAAGCAATATCAGCCGAAAACCAATTAAGAATAGTTGGTAATTTCAGATAACTGCTGCCTTCTATTGCGCCCAGCAGATAGTCCCAGCCCTCTGTTTTGTGGGCGTAGGAACCGTCAAAATTATGCTGTACAAAGAAAATACAGATAAATATCGCTGCAGAACAAGTCATGACAATTGAGTAAACACTCCAGAAAAAGCCAAACCCCAGTAAGTTGCTCAGATAAATCCAGCTACCAACAACACAAATATTGTTGAACAGTAAATCCCAAAATTCAGCCGTCGTATACCAATGTTTGGATTTATAAGAAGCAATGATTGCAAATAAACCCATGCCAAAATCTTTAGTTATACAAGCAAAAATATGTCTGATAAAACCAGTAATTCCCAATATAAGGGCGAGTCTTGGCTTAATAATTAGATAGAAAAAACCACCTGGAAAAAGCATCAATGGGTGTCTGAGTAACTGATAGATTTTTTGACTAGAGGGACTTAGCGTCGCAAATTGTTCAGTGGATATCAACGCCGAAGGGCCTCGGTACATATCCCAATTACCATTATGTTTGTGGTGATAAGCGTGCCCCCTCGACCAGGGGTACTGAGGAATCGCATTGATGATACCTAGCAGAAAACCCATAATGCGATTGACTTTTTTGGAACTAAAAAGAGAATAGTGCCCGCAATCGTGCATCAAAGAGAAACAACGTCCTGAAAAAAGTGTCATCAACACCATTATCGGCGGCAGCAGGAATACAGAAATGGCCGCAGATTTAAAGGCTAAAAACCATAAGAATATATAAGGAACCACTGTATTGAGTATTTGGCAAGTAGCTGTCAAATTGTTGCTCTTCATATAAGGAGCTAGCACAAAATCCGACTTTTTGATCGCGTTTTTCATTCAGTATATCTAGGGTGTGTGGATAAGTGCTTAGCTTACCATCAGGATAGGATGCGTATTTTTGGCAGTGTTTTATTGCAGGTAATTGGCTTAATTGCGGTTAAAAATTTGCCCCTACTTTACAAAATTGCTGATAATATTTAGTTCATTATATCCTCCTTGGGATGGTTTCGCCAAGCTGAAATTAATCCCAGCATTGACGTACTTGCTCATAACAAAGGGCAAGAGTAATTTCTAATTGTTGCAGAAAATCGATTTCTATTTGACCGTCATTTGTTAGCAGAATAATTTCTTGGGTGGGATGGTATGTCGCAAGGATTTGAAGCAAAATTGAGATAGCGGATGGCTCTCTTGACAGTCGTTACAGATAATCTGTTAGCGATAATTCAGTTAGGAATTGCAAGTGATGCGGAACCGTAGGACTGTATAATCTCATCACATTTGCGGGACAGGGGCGGATTTACGCCGGACTTTCCCCGTTTCTTCCAAAGGTTTTTTTGTTGGAACCGATTTTTGCACATTTATGAGGTTATCACAACTCTGCTTTGTTTACAGAAAAAACTGTGAAGCCTGTCAGCCGCCGAACAAATCGCTGCACCGGAAGGCATGAATATCATTGGTTGGTTGGACGCCATTCAGTAATTTATGCCACTATTTTTGCTTGCATCGTCTGTGCCACACTTTACTGTACCGGGTTCTAGCCCAACTCGATCGCACGCTCAAAAGTTGGGCTACTGGCGAAAACTTTTTATTGGCGGGCTATAGGGGCGATCGACAAACGGCCCATCTCGGAAACCAAAGCTGACACAACATCCAGAACCGCAGAGGCTTTTGGCTCAATTCCTTGAGAAGAGAATTTGAGGAGCGATCGCAATTACCTGCGTTTTTTGTGCTCGGAGATAGCTCGGATTTGCTACAATCTAATCGCACACGCGATTAGAAATGGGTTATGACCGAACTATTAGATGAGACGCTTTCTATTGAAATGGCGACTCGCATCAAAAGCAACCGTAAAAACTGCTTTGACAACGCCTGTAAAGCAGCGTTAGCCACTGAGGGCGCGATTTATGTTCAAGGCTTTTTAGCCGTGCCGGGAGTGCCATATAAACCCATCGAATATAGCTGGATTGAACTCGACGAGCGAATTATTGACCCAACCTTTCCCCATCTCGGTTTCATCGCTCAAGACATTCATTACTTCCCAGTCCAGCGCTTCAGCGTCAAGAAACTCAAAGCAATCCTAGAAGAATCAAAAGAAGATTATCCTGAAGACGACCCGCTGCCGATTTATGGCAATCAACCTTATGAATATTACGGCGATTTGATGTTAGGCGGTAGCGATTACCAAAATGCTTACGATTTGGCTGCCGCTAAATGCAGGGAATTAAACCAACCCAAAAAACAGGATGCGAACTAATTCAAGACTTACTAAAAAATGGTTGGATGCGCCTCTTATAGCAGTAAGGTACGCTGCACCCTCCGTATAGAGGTTCAAGTAAGTGCTGAAGCTCCAAACCTCGAATAATGAAAAGCAGCCAATAACGGATCTAATTTCTGATTCCCAATCAAATCAGCCAACAATTTAGCCGTCACCGGAGCCAACAAAATGCCATTGCGGTAATGCCCCGTAGCCCATGTCAAATTCTCCCAAGCACTAGCACCCAAAATCGGCAATTCATCGGTCGTAGTCGGCCGAAATCCCCACCAAAACTCCAGAATCGGATAATTTTGTAATTCGGGATATAACTTAATCGCTCCTGCTAGCAAACTTTGGATTCCTGCAGGCGTATTTCCGGGCGTGAAATCGACATTTTCGCTAGTTGCACCAATAATAATTCTGCCATCTTGACGTGGCACAATATAAATGCCAGTCCCGAATATAACGGTTTGCAGGGGCTGGATAACTCCCCTATCTTCTGGTACACATACTGACAGCATTTGTCCCTTTCTTGGAAAAACAGGAATATCCAGTAATTTCTCAGACCAAGGGCCCGCAGCCAAAACATAACGGTCAGCTTGTAATTTTCCTGCCGTTGTTTCTACTCCAAAAACTCGGTTTTTCTGCCGAATGATTTCCTCTGCACTGCCTTGAATAATCTCAATCTGCAATTCTTTAGTTGCGGCCTGAAGCGTCCGAAATAAAGCGCGGTTGTCTACTTGAGCGTCGTCAGGATACCACCAACCGCCAATTACTTCTTGACCTAATCCAAACTGGTGCTGGCGAACAGTATCTCTGTCCAACCATTGATAATTAAGGTTTGACAAAAGTGGCTTTTCTTGAGGCTCATTTTGACAAACTGGTGCGAGAATTCCCGATCGCCAATATCCCGTTTTCAATCCGGTAATATCTTCTAGCCTTTCCACCCAGGCAGGATACAGTGCGCGACTTTGCAAGCACAAATCCAGCATCGGACTGGGGGGAATTCGTTCGGCTTGCGGGGCAAGCATTCCCGCCGCAGCCCGGGCCGTCGGTTGTTTAGAATCGGCGGTGAGAACTGCGACAGATGCCCCTCGCAATTTCAGTTCAACTGCTAGCGAAAGGCCAATTATTCCGCCGCCAATAATCAGAATATCTTTAGATGAATTCATTAACTTTTATATGGACTTTCTGGGTTTTTTAACCTCTCGGATTTCTTTATGGTAAGGTGCCGCGTGTGCACCTTACAGTTAGAATTCTTGCATAAGTCTTACAGATTATCTGGCAAGGCGATCGTCCTATCTGCCTTCCTTAACAAAAAATCTATGCTTGGGGTTTCCAGACAGTTTCAGAACCTTGACCCCAGAAACCGTCATATTTTGTCACCTTAATATCGCCTAAAACCTTGGTTTGGCAGGACAAACGGCGGTTGGAGGCGGAAGAATGGGGAGGAACCGAAAGTCGGGCTTTTTCGCGCCACTGGGGCTCGGAAACTTCGCCCTCGACGGTGACGGCGCAGGTGCCGCAAGTGCCGAGGCCGTGGCAGTTGATGACTTTGGCGTTGCCGTTGTAGAGATCGATGCCGTTTTTGAGCAAAACTTCACGGAGATTCGCTCCGCGATCGCACTCAAATGTTTTTCCTTGCGCTTGTACCTTGACCACAGCAATTTACCCCAGTTAGATTTATGTTAATTTTCCTATATATTATCGCATTAAATTCAAATAAATTCATCTAATATGGTAAGTGATATATTACCAATTTCTCGATCGCAATTTCCCATGACAAATCGGCTCTGGATCTACGATACCACGCTGCGAGACGGTGCTCAGTGCGAGGGACTCTCCTTATCTCTCGAAGACAAACTGCGAATTGCTCGACAGTTAGACAGCTTAGGAATTCCCTTTATTGAAGGCGGCTGGCCGGGGGCAAATCCTAAAGACGTACAATTTTTTTGGCGTCTCAAAGAACAGCCCCTAACTCAAGCAGAAGTTGTAGCTTTTTGTTCGACTAGGCGGCCGGGAACTACGGCAGCTAATGATGAAATGTTGCAGGCTATTTTGTCCGCCGGTACTCGCTGGGTGACGCTGTTTGGCAAGTCGTGGGATTTGCACGTTATTGAAAGTTTGAAGACGACGCTAGAAGAAAATTTGGCGATGATTCGAGATACAATTGAATATTTGCGGAGTCAGGGAAGGCGCGTTATTTACGATGCCGAACACTGGTTTGACGGCTACAAACACAATCCAGATTATGCTATTAAAACTTTAGAAGCTGCGGCGGATGCCGGTGCAGAATGGCTGGTGCTTTGCGATACTAACGGGGGTACTTTACCTCACGAAGTCAGTCAGGTTGTTCGTGATGTTTTAGAAGCTTTAGGAACCAATCGCGAAAAATCTTTACAATTAGGAATTCACACTCACAACGACTCAGGAGTTGCGGTTGCTAATGCTTTGGCTGCTGTGCGGGAAGGAGTGAGGATGGTACAGGGAACTATTAACGGTTACGGCGAACGCTGCGGCAATGCGGATTTATGTTCTTTGATTCCAAATTTTCAGCTAAAGTTAGGTTGTGATTGCATTGAAGACCAGCAATTAGTTAGATTAACTCAAGTAAGTCGCTCGATTAGCGAAATTGTCAATCTGGCTCCCGATGATCATGCTCCTTTTGTGGGTCTTTCGGCTTTTGCTCACAAAGGCGGAATTCACGTCTCGGCTGTTGAAAAAAATCCGTTAACTTACGAACATTTGGAACCGGAAAAAATTGGCAACAGGCGGCGAATTGTGATTTCGGATCAAGCCGGTTTGAGCAATGTTTTGGCGAAGGCGCGCACTTTTGGCATGGATCTCGATCGCAAAAATCCTGCTTGCCGCCAAATTTTGGAAAAATTGAAAGATTTGGAAAGTCAGGGATATCAATTTGAGGGTGCTGAGGCTTCTTTTGAATTGTTAATGCGGGAGGCTTTGGGAAAGCGGAAGCATTTATTTGAAATCAAAGGTTTTCAAGTTCACTGCGATAAAGGTAAGGAGGAAACAGTTAATTCTTTAGCAACCGTGAAAGTGACTGTTAACGGTCAAGATATTCTGGAATGCGCGGAAGGAAACGGGCCTGTTTCGGCACTTGATGCGGCTTTGCGGAAGGCTTTGCGGAATTTTTATCCGGCAATTACTGATTTTAACTTAACAGATTATAAGGTGCGAATTCTGGACGGATGTGCCGGAACTTCTGCTAAAACTCGCGTGTTGGCTGAGTTTAGCAACGGTCAAGATCGCTGGACAACTGTTGGGGTTTCTGGTAATATTTTGGATGCTTCTTATCAGGCGGTTGTTGAAGGTTTGGAGTATGGTTTGGTGTTGGGAGATAGGGAGGCGATCGTTTTAACTGTGTCGAGTTATTAGGTTAACGACCAAGAGAAGTTGCCTGAAGATCGATGTTTAAATAGATACCAAATACCAAGGGGAGCATCTCAATGAAAGCAGCCAAGCCCAAAATTGGAGTTTTGAGGCATGAGGCTCTCTTGCTGCGAGGCAGGAGGAAAGAGTCATATCAATTCCGGTTACACCGTCCGTGATTGTTGACTGTTGACTGTAGAAGGAGGGGTCGAAAAACTGAATAGTTGAGTGTTAACTGTTGACTCGATTTTATGATTCCGATGCAACCGGAAACGATATCAGAAGGAAGGAGCCAGAAGAAGTGTTTTTACAAATGTGAGATGCTCCCCTACTTTTGGGAGCATCTCAATGAAAGCAGCCAAGCCCAAAATTGGAGTTTTGAGGCAGGAGGCTCTCTTGCTGCGAGGCAGAAGGAGCCAGAAGAAGTGTTTTTACAAATATGAGATGCTCCCCTACTTTTTCACGTCATTATTATTACCTTCCCCAACGATCGATCGCATTCCTTCGAGCGTGGCGGGAATGCTGCGCGGGTCCATAAACATCACCTTGCTGCTGTCGCTGGTGCCAATTTTCAAGCCCATATCGAGATAGTTTTGAGCTAACAAAAATTGTAAAGCTTCGCGAGCAGTGGGGTCATTTTGCAGAGTTTTGGCGATTATTTGCAAGGCCTCAGAAGTAGCTTGAGCTTTCAAAACCTGACTTTGGCGTTCTGCTTGAGCTTTCAGGACGATCGCCTTTTGTTGAGCTTCCGCCTCCAAAATAGTCGCTTTTTGGCGCGCTTCTGCATCCAAAACTTGCGCTTCTGCTTTACCTTTGGCGCTGTTAACTGCTGACTCGCGTTCGCCCTCGGATGTCAGAATTGCCGCCCGCTTGCGTCGATCGGCTGCCATCTGCAATTCCATCGATTCCTGTACAGTTTTAGAAGGGATAATATCGCGCAATTCTACCCGCGTTACTTTCACTCCCCAAGGATCAGTAACAATATCTAAATCTCTGAGCAATATTTCATTAATTTGAGAACGAGCAGTAAAGGTTTGTTCGAGATCCAGTTGACCCATTTCGGCGCGAATTTGAGTCAGCACCATATTTACCATTGCTGACTGGAGATTTTCTACTTTGTAACAAGCTTTTTCCAAGTCTACAATGCGCCAGTAAACCACAGCATCAACCGTGAAGGAAACGTTATCCCGGGTGATACAAGCTTGCGGAGGAATATCTAAGACTTTTTCCCGAATTGTTTGCTCGTACACGACGCGATCGAGAAACGGCTTGACAAAATTCAAACCGGGTTCCAGTCTCCTGCCACTGTATTTACCTAAAGTTTCCACCAGCGCTTCATTTCCCTGATTGATAATCTTGACGGAACCTGCGAGGGCTGAGCCGCCGAGTGCTAAAAAGACAAGTAAAAAAAATTGTTCCACGGTCGCCTCCTATAAATGTTGAGTGTTGAGTGTTAAATGTTAAATGTTGACTAAAGACTGATGACTAACTACTAATTGTCTGTAATTAATTACGCATTTTGTTTAAGAATGCAAGAGATTTTCTGGCAAAACTATCAGAGTAGTGCCTTTTCGTCCGACGACAATTACGTTTTGGTTGGGGGGGATAGTGGCCTTCGTGTCTTCGCAGCGAGCTTGCCAAGAATTCCCCTCATAAATGACTCGGCCGGCTTCTCCGGGGGGAATTTCTGTTAAAGTTTTTGCTTCCTGAGAATCTGCGATCGCCCTTGCGGTGCCTTTTGGTATCAACCGCCGAGACAGCAGCACAAAAACGGTCGAAAATACCATCCAGAGGAAAATTTGTAAATTAACGTAAGGTAGAACTAGAGAGCATCCAGCTACGGCGAAGGCGCTCAGTCCCATCATAAAAGCGACAAAAGCAGTCGGGAGAAATAGCTCTGCCAAACAGAGCAAAGACCCAGCTATCAGCCAAAGGAGCGTCGGAGTCAAGATCATAAAAAGAATAGGTGATACTATTTAGATCTTAGATTGGAAATTTAAGATTTAAGAAATGCAAACAACTGACTCTGCAAGGGTTTGCGACTTGCTGGCCCTCAGAGCGATTTTTCGCGCCACGGTATCAGGTTGAGGCTTATACCGTACTCCAAGTCTGAGTTTAGCTAGGCAGACGGACCTCCCCACAGGGTAAGTCGTACTCGACTTACCCTGGGGATGAGAGTCGAGTGAGTTGACGATTGCACCGCCAAATAAATTGACAAGCGATTCTCTCTTTGATTGAGGCGGTGTATGAGAAAACGAACAAATCCATTACTCTATTCCTGGCTCTATGTTATCATGGTTAGCAGAACTGCGGTAAAAGTATTGTGTTAAGAGTCCTCAAGGTCAGAATCTATCCCAAAAAAGAACAACAAAGTCATTTGACCGGGGCGTTTGGCTGTGTTCGTTGGGTGTGGAATCAGTCTCTTGCTACTATGTCCCAGACCTACAAAGAAACTGGGAAAGGTATCTCTGCCTTAACAATGAAGAAACAGATTCCAGTCTGGAAAAAGGAGCATGAGTGGCTCAAAGAATGCTATTCCCAATGCCTCCAATCTTCTTGTCTGAATCTGTCTCAAGCTTTTATCAACTTCTTTGATGGTCGAGCACAGTACCCTACATTCAAAAAGCGTCAGGGTAGACAATCAATGCAGTACCCTCAGAACGTCAAAATTCTGAGTAACTCCTCGATTAAGTTCCCAGGAAATCTTGGCATCGTAAAAGCCAAAATTCATCGTGATACTGTTGGCAAATTAAGAACTGTCACGGTGTCTAAAATGCCTGACGGTCGTTATTACGCTTCCTTGTTAATGGAGGATGGGCTGGAGTCACCGACAGCCGATGAAGAGGGTAAAGCCATCGGCCTAGACTTGGGACTGCTTGATTTTGCTGTCACATCTAACGGCTCAAAGTATCAAAATCCCAGACATCTCAAGAAACACGAACGCAACCTCAAACGCAAACAGCGTCAGCTATCTCGTAAAAAGGATAAGACGACTAACAAACGTCGCAAAGCTAAACGGGCTGTTGCCAAGGTGCATTCAAAAATAGCCAGAGTGCGTGAAGATTTCCGACATAAACTATCCCGTAAGATAGTCAACGAAAACCAAGTTATTGTTGTCGAAAATCTGGCAGTAAAGAACATGGTCAAGAACCACAATGTAGCCAAAGTAATAAGTGATGCTAGTTGGGGGATGTTCTGCACTATGCTCAAGTACAAAGCAGAGGCAGAAGGCAAAGTTTACCTAGAAGTAGGTAGATTTTTCCCTTCGTCACATCTTTGCTCAAATACTTTACTGCCAATACCAAAAATGGATCTATCAGTCCGTGAATTTAACTGTCCCCACTGCCAATCGCGACACGATAGAGACATCAACGCGGCGATTAACATCAGAAACGAAGGCTTACGGATATTGGCGTTGGGAACCAGCGTTACTGCCTTTGGAGGCAATGTAAGACCAAAACAGTATGGACGCAAGTCCACTGCTGCCGAGGCTGTTGCCCTTGAATTGGGAAGCCCACATCATACTGCTCCGGCAGTTGATGTGTGGTAGTTCACTAACTTAAATTACAATTTAAGCCGGTGCAGACTGGCAGAAACTACAATTTCTAGGGGCCCAAAGGCAGTTAAGAAATTGATAGGGGCTAAAATCAGTTTATTCTCAAGCTCATGAATTTGAGCTTGCGAATTATATATCTTCAGAATGTTTTTACACAAACTATTTCGATATGATCAGCAGTTTCTCCGAACCCATTTATTGCCCGAGTCTTAGCTGTCCCGATCCCCGCAATACCTTTGGCCGCCAGCACTGTGCAGCGTGCGAAACGGATTTAATTTATCGCTATGTGTGGGTGGTGGGGCAAGCAGCCGAGGAAGTGCCGACGGGTAAGGTAATAGCCGATCGATACTTTGTCATTGCACCCCAAATCTGGCTCGACAGCCGTCCAGCGTTGCCTCCCAGCGTCCCGGAACAACTGCCGGATACGATTATGCCTTACCTGCATTTGTATCCCCAACGGCTGCATACGCCGGAAGTCTACGGTTTTTGTTCGCTTGGGGAAGCACCGGAAGCCACAGAAGTGCTGTTGTTGCAAAATGTGCCCATCAATAATTTCGGTCGCCTGTATCCTTCTATTTTAGAATCTTGGTCTGGGACAACCGCCGCGCGCCAAGTTTACTGGTTGTGGCAAATGCTCCAACTGTGGGCGCCGCTGTCGGAACAGGGAGTCGCTTCGAGTTTGCTGGTACCGGAAAATTTGCGGGTGGAAGGTTGGCGGGTACGCCTGCTGGAACTGCACCGGGGCAATTTTGTACCGACGCTGCGGGATTTGGGAGATGTGTGGTCAGGTTTGGTGGAATCAGCGCAACCCGAGGTGCAGTCGAAACTCGGAGAGATTTGTCAGTTTATGCGCCGCAGCAGCATGAATTTCGAGGCGATCGCCCTGGAACTAAACGATTTACTATTAGAACAAGCCGCTCAATTGCCTCTGCACTTAGAAGTAGTCGGCATGACTGATACCGGGCCACAGCGCTCCCAAAATGAAGACAGTTGCTATCCGGTTGCTGCTGATTTTCAATTTAGCAAAACTTCAGGGGGCGAGAAACTAATTCCTTACTTGACAATGGTTTGCGACGGGGTTGGAGGCCACGAAGGAGGAGAAGTTGCCAGTCAATTAGCCGTGCAGTCCCTGAAAGCTTTAATCCAAAATTTGCTCGCAGAAATTGCTCAACAAGAAGAATTGATGACGCCAACAATGGTCATCAAGCAACTTGAAGAAATAGTCAGAGTTGTGAATAATGTGATTTCCGCTCAAAATAATGAGCAGGGAAAAGAGTTGCGGCAACGGATGGGGACGACTTTGGTGATGGCCCTCCAGTTGCCTCAAAAAGTGAAAATTTCCGAGGATTTGCCCTCGAATAACAGCCACGAACTTTATTTAGTCAATGTTGGAGACAGCCGCGCTTATTGGATTGGCAAAAATTACTGTCACCGGCTGACTGTGGACGACGACGTAGCCTCAAGGGAAGTCCAGCTAGGACATTGTTTGTACTGGGAGACTCAACTGCGATCCGATGCGGGAGCCCTGACTCAAGCTTTGGGCACGCGGGATGCCGATTTCCTGCGCCCGACGATTCAGCGATTTATTGTCGAAGAGGAAGGCTTACTGCTGCTGTGTTCCGACGGTTTGAGCGACAACGACTGGGTAGAGAAATCTTGGGAGAATTATGGCCCAGAGGTGCTTGAGGGCAAAATGTCTTTGGAAGCGGCAGTTCAGTCTTGGATTCGTCTCGCCAACGAGAAAAATGGTTATGACAACACCTCCGTGGTAGCGACTCACTGTCGGATGTCGCCGGAGAGATTGGTACTGTTTGATCCGGCGGTGGCCTCAGCGCCGGCGTCAGCGCCAGTGTCAGCCTCGGTGTCGCTGCCGCCTTCCCTCGTCGCTGCGTCCCTCCAGAAGTCCGGGAGGATTCCAGAATCTCAGCTTTCAGAATCGTCCAAACAGTTGTTGTACCCCGAAACTTCCCCCGCCCCGGAACCAGTTCAAAAACGGCGCTCCAAGCTGCCGCTGCCCCTACTGGGGGTGTTGGGGCTGATATTAGCCGGCGGCGGTTTAGGTTTGTGGGTGCAAAGCCTCCAAAGCCCGCAGCCAGATCCCGCACAACTTCCACCACCGCCGGAAACTCCCGCCCCAAGTCCTTCGGAGAGTCCCTCGCCCGGGGCCGAGAGTCCCTCGCCGTCGCCGGAATCGACTCCTGCGGAAATTCCGCCGCCCGATAGCGAGAGTCCCTCGCCGTCGCCCGAATCGACTCCTGCGGAAATTCCGCTGCCCGATAGCGAGAGTCCCTCGCCGTCGCCGGAATCGACTCCTGCGGAAATTGCGCCGCCCGAAGAAGCGGAAACTCCTTTGCCATCAGCGGAGTAAGCGAGAGTCTCTCGCCGTCGCCCGAATCGACTTTTGAGCTTACAAAATAATGCTTCGAGCGTCGCAGCTCTCTACTATCCAAATTCGGGAAAACTTTTCCAGTGTAAATGGAATGATTTCTGGTAGAGGTTGTTGATTTACAGCATATTCCATGTAGATGTAGCTCGCGAGAAACCGGGTTTTTTGAACAGAATCAGTAAGGATGCGAGAACTGTAAAGAAACCTGGTTTCTGGGGTGTACTTCATAAACCTGGAATACGCTGTATATAAATCACACTTCACAGAGGAGCATCTCACTTTTGCAGCAAAGCTAGAAATTAAAGTTTTGAGGCAGAAGGAAGGAGCCAGAAGAAGTGTTTTTACAAATATGAGATGCTCCATCACAGTTAATGATTTTGTATCATAGTCCGCTTGCAGAAACAAGATGGCTAAAAAGTCAGCCATCACTACAAAAAGTAGTTAAAAATGCTTAATAATCTCCATGCAGCTAACAATTAGCGATTAGCAACTAACAAGATAAGCTTTTTTTATATTGACGACGCACAATTTATTAACTATAATTACCAGGCTAAAAATAACAAAAATCTTACGCCTAACAGTTTTTCTCAAATAACCGTTAAACTATTCTAACGTTTGCGCGTACCCAACCTCGCAGGCACAACCTATATCTGTTAAGGATTCGTCCTGATTCACAGGAGCAAGATTTTAAAATATGCATCTCAGCGAACTGACTCACCCAAACCAATTACACGGCCTCTCGATTCATCAACTCGAACAAATTGCCCGACAAATTCGAGAAAAGCATTTAGAAACTGTAGCCGCTAGCGGCGGCCACCTCGGCCCAGGATTGGGTGTAGTCGAACTGACCTTAGCACTCTACCAAACACTCGACCTCGATCGCGACAAAGTTACCTGGGATGTCGGCCACCAAGCTTATCCTCACAAATTAATCACCGGCCGCTACAACCAATTCCACACCCTACGCCAAAAAGACGGCGTTGCAGGCTATCTCAAGCGCTGCGAGAGCAAATTTGACCACTTCGGTGCAGGTCACGCTTCCACAAGCATTTCCGCAGCGTTAGGAATGGCAATGGCGCGCGACCTCAAGGGGGAAAACTTTAAAACTGTAGCAGTCATCGGCGACGGCGCATTGACTGGCGGCATGGCACTCGAAGCCATCAACCACGCGGGCCATATGCCGAAAACCAATTTGTTAGTTGTGCTCAACGACAACGAGATGTCAATCTCGCCCAACGTCGGCGCAATTACGCGGTATTTGAACAAGATGCGATTGTCGCCACCGGTGCAGTTTCTCAAAGATAACTTAGAGGAACAATTCAAACACATTCCCTTTGTCGGCGAAACTTTTACTCCAGAAATGGAACGCCTCAAAGAAGGGATGAAACGCTTGGCCGTCTCGAAAGTTGGAGCAGTAATTGAAGAATTGGGCTTTACTTACATGGGCCCGGTAGATGGACACAATTTGGAAGAGTTAATTGCCACTTTCAAACAAGCTCATACCATCCAAGGGCCGGTGTTGGTTCATGTGGTGACGGTGAAAGGCAAAGGATATGCGATCGCCGAAAAAGACCAAGTAGGATATCACGCCCAAAATCCCTTTAACTTAGCCACCGGCAAAGGCATTCCCTCCACTAAACCCAAGCCTCCAGCTTACTCGAAAGTATTTGCCCACGCCCTAGTCAAGCTAGCAGAAGATAATCCCAAAATTGTCGGCATTACCGCTGCAATGGCAACCGGAACAGGTCTGGATAAACTTCATGAAAAACTGCCTAAACAGTACATTGATGTCGGGATTGCCGAACAGCACGCCGTGACTTTATCCGCTG
Organism: Microcoleus sp. POL10_C6; assembly: GCF_036701585.1. Lineage (NCBI taxonomy): Bacteria > Bacillati > Cyanobacteriota > Cyanophyceae > Oscillatoriales > Microcoleaceae > Microcoleus > Microcoleus sp. POL10_C6. Next base: position 274,089 of record NZ_JAUBRB010000001.1, read on the forward strand.
GTTTAGCCTGCGAAGGAATGCGCCCGGTTGTGGCAATTTACTCGACATTTGTGCAGCGAGGCTATGACCAAATAATTCATGATGTCTGCATCCAAAATTTGCCAGTTTTCTTCTGTTTGGATCGCGCCGGCATTGTCGGTGCTGACGGCCCCACTCACCAAGGAATGTACGACATTGCCTTCTTGCGGTGCCTGCCAAATATGGTAGTTATGGCGCCAAAAGATGAGGCAGAATTGCAGCGGATGATAGTCACGGGAATCAACCACACCAGCGGCCCGATCACCATGCGTTACCCGCGCGGCAACGGTTACGGCGTGCCTCTGATGGAAGAAGGTTGGGAAGAATTGCCGATCGGCAAAGCCGAAATTCTCCGCAACGGCGACGATGTGCTGATCTTGGGTTACGGTTCAATGGTTTATCCGGCAATGCAAACTGCCGAGATGCTGAGCGAACACGGTATTGAAGCAACTGTGATCAATGCGCGTTTTGTCAAGCCTTTGGACACCGAATTAATCTTGCCTTTAGCACAGCGAATCGGCAAAGTTGTCACAATGGAAGAAGGCTGTTTGATGGGTGGCTTCGGTTCAGCAGTTGCTGAATCTTTGCTCGACAATAATGTTCTCGTGCCACTGATGCGGCTGGGCGTACCGGATACATTAGTAGATCATGCAACGCCAGAGCAATCATTTGCAAGTTTAGGATTAACTCCGTCGCAAATGTGCGATCGCATCTTAGCAACATTCAGCCGCAAACAGTCTCCTGTTAGCGTGTAAATAGCTAGAATTGTAGGGTGCGCCTAGCGCACCTTACCATTCGAGACTAATCCTAAGAAATACCCGATCTATGACAGTGTAATAAAACGACCCCGCAAGTCCGATGGTGTCACATTCAGAACTCTACCTAAAATTTGACCGTTTGAAGCAATTTGAATAGTAGTAGCGTCATAACTACCATTGCGATCGGGATCTAAATCGGCTAAAGAAATTTTGCTTTCTTGAGGAAATCTCCCCGAAACCAAGCGAATATTTTGCAGCGGTACTGAAAAGGCGGTGAGTCTGACGTTTGCCTCAGTTAAACCATTAGTAAGACCAATTCGATCCAGAGAATTTTCAAAGTCGAGAATAATATCCCACGCCTGTACGCTACTGTTAGGGTTGCGCTTTGGATCTCCTAAAACAATATCCGTTCTTAGGACGAACACATCACTACCCGTTCCCCCTTTATAGAGAGTGTAACCCAGGTCGCCGCTCAGAGTATCGTTACCCGCACCTCCATCTAATAAATCATCACCTCGACCGCCATTCAAAATGTCGTCTCCGTCACCACCCGCGATATAATCATCACCAAGACCGCCAATGAGAGAATCTCGACCAACTTCGCCGTATAAATCGTCTTCGTCTCTACCGCCTTGCAAGTTGTCATTGCCATCACCACCGAATAAAATATCTTTACCAGCATTTCCGTTGATGATTTCGCTCTCAAACGAGCCTCTGATTGTATCATTGCCATCTAAGGCAAGAACACCTCCAGGGAACTGAACCATCAAACCAGGAACGACTGTAAAATTATCAGGATTAAAAGTCAAGTTGAAAGTATTTGCCATAATTGATTTCAGAAATATTCAATTCAACCAATAAATATATTACCATCTGATACAACGGAGAAAAAACAATGACTAACGTGAAACCAAATCGTACCGTGCGGCGGGGAAGATTGTTCCCAGAGATTCAGTGGTCAGAAGAAAAAAAAGCCCAGTGGCGAGCCGAAAGAGAAACATTTTATCAGCGCTGCAAACCAATTTTCGATCGCCTAAAACCAGAATTGATTAAAACCCACTACAACTGGTACATGGCGGTTGAACCCGACAGCGGAGACTATTTTATCGACAAAGATGATATGGTCGCTACCAAAATGTGCCGCCAGAAACACCCAAATGCTATCCCGTTTCTTTTCCGCCTCAACCATACAGGGGCGTGCGGCACGATATGATTGCAGGAAGATTTGGTGATGAAGACGAGCTATTTTTTGAAGTAGAATTGATTGCTGATAACGGCTTAGAATTACCTGTTGATGCCCTGCTAGATACAGGTTTTTCTGGCTGGCTAGCAATGGACAGTCAGGATTTAGAAGGGCTTGATTGGATTTATATTAGGCGACAAAAAATGCGGACAGCTAAGGGAGAATTCAATTTCGATCTTTATGCAGGAAAAGTACGCATAGATGAGCAAGAGTTTGACATTCCCGTTCATCTGGGTGACGGAGTACCGGAAATTTTAATAGGCTGCCAGTGGCTAAAAACTCGGCGGTTAGTAGTTGATATATCTGCAGGTATTTTGACATTGGAAGCTAGTTAAAAGCAAAATGAATTTAAAAAGTTTTGACATAGTAATAGTAGGAGCAGGCCCAGCAGGCGGTCACTGCGCGAGAATCCTAGCCCAATCCGGCCACAAAGTCTTGCTGGCAGAGCAAAACGACAATTTTAATAAAAATGACTTTTCTAGCGCCGCTACACCTCTAGAAACTCTCTCTAAATTCGATTTACCAGAGTCCGTTATCGGCAGTTTTTGGCACAAACTTACTATTGAAACTAGCAAAGTCAGTCAAACTTGGGAGTCTCCCGAAAGCTTGGGAGTTGTTCTCAATTTTGCTAAATTTAGAGCATTTTTGGCCAGCGAAGTTGAGCGATTTGGCGGTGAAATTTGGCTTGGTTATCGCTACACCGGACATTCACAAAGCAAGGGCGAAACAACAGTCGAGTTTAAACAGTTATCCGACGGTCAACTTATCAAAGTTAGAACTAAAGTATTGGTTGATGCTACTGGCTTTGCTAGGGCGATTATGTACGAAAAAGAGAATGATAAGCCGGATTTTTTGTCGGGAACCGGAATCGAATATTTGATTGAAGTAGAGCCAGAAGTTTACAATAAATACAGCGGTGATTTAATCTTATTTGTGGGCGATAAATGGATGCCTAAAGGTTATTCTTGGATATTTCCCATGGAACAAAATAGGCTGAAAGTTGGTGCTGCTCGCATTTTTTTAGAGCAGAAAACACTGAGGCATTTGTCACCGCTGAAAAAATATATTGATTTACTGATTGATGAATATCTAAAGTCTAAAAATTATAAAATTCTTGACAAACACGGTTCCATGCTGAAGTATAGTCGTGGTTTGAAGGATATTTATTGCAAGGATAATATAATTGCGATCGGCGATAGTGTTTCGACAGTAAATTTTTTGGGTGGCGAAGGGATTAGACACGGGATGGATGGTGCCCAAATCGCGGGGAAATATATTCAAAGGTATTTGGAGGGGAAAATCTCAGATTTTCGGGATTATGAGACGGAAATGCACCGCAAGTTTGATCAGAAATGGCATATTTCGGAAAGGTTGGCGGTGAGAAAGTATATCGATGATGTTAATGATGAGCTGACCGATAAAATAATTTATTATTTAAAGTATATGAAAACTGAAGATGTGATGGATATTTTATTTTATTATAAATTTGAGAAAATTTCCAGAGGGTTAGGCGGTTATTTGCAGAGAAAAATCAAGGAATTGATTAATAAATTTCACTGGTAAGGTGCGTCCGGTGAGAGATGGTTTGTTGAGGGAAAACTCTCGCTGATTGACGCACATTACTAAGCTAATTTTAAGGCATTTTCGGCGGTGACTTGAATGCGCGGCAGCGACAATAAAGAATCTTCAAAACTGCTCAAATTTAATGTATATGATACACCAAAAGTATATCCACTCGCTCCAATTAAATGCGCTACAATTGGATCGACATCGCCGTAAGGATAGGCAAAACATTTAACAGGTTTCTCTAATTCCCGTTCCAAGATAGCACGGGATTTGGCTGCCTCCCGCACAATTTCTGTCGGCGACAATGCAGTCAAAGGTTGATGAGTAGCAGACATAGAACCGAATTCAATCCCTGCATCCCGCAGTTGCAAAATTTCCGACCATCCCATTAACGGCACTTCTTCAAATTCGGCTTTTTCCCAACTATTTGTCTTTCCTATTGACTCCGCTACGAGAAAAACAGTTGCTGTAAAATCAAACCGTTTTAGCAGAGGCCAAGCATATTGGAAAAAGTCGAGATAGCCGCCGTCAAATGTCATCAATACAGCTTTACCGGGTAAAGGAGTTTTAGCCAGTTTCGCGCTTCGCCAATTTTCCCAACTCGCACTGTAATAACCCAGATTTTTAAGATTGTGTAACTGTTGTTCAAAAATTTGGGGAGTAACTGCGTCTAAACCGTCAGGAGAAATGCGGCGGTAGGAGAGAATCGGGAGTTTTTGTGTAACGCTATGGTTGTCCAAAAATTGAGGTTTCACCGAGTGAGAAACTTCCCGATAAGAAGATTTTGAGCCAATGATTTCCGGTGCGTAAAATACTTGCTTTGGAAACTCGTTTTCTTGGGGAATTTGCATTGTCGGTTCCCCAGCGATTGCTGCGGCTGACTCGATTTCCGGCAGCGCCGCCGCCGGGAGTGAGGCGCGACGGCTGACACTCGTCCCGATCGCACCCGATCGCCTGCCGAACATCACCGCATTTTGGGGGTAAATGCCCCCAGCACCCGGTGCATTCAACCATTCGGGCAAATTAGACCTTTGTTGAGCACAAGAGGCTAAGCGCGATCGTAGCCATTGCTTGCCGTTGAGTGGTTTTCCCAGCAAAGCTTCTCGCACGGCGGCGATGCACAACTCAAAACCCATATTTCGATTAATTGTCGATCGCAATTTTTGAGCCGAAACAAAATTATTTTCCACCGCAACAGTAACAATACCGACAGCAACGCCGCCTACTTTTACCAGCACGTCTATTTCAGAAAGCTCAACTTTTATATTAGCAAATTCCTCGCTAATTTCTAAGACAATCAATTTTTTTTCGAGGGTAATTGTTGGAACTTCCTCAGCTATTTCAGGCTTGTAGAAATCCTCCAAATGCCAATGCGGACGCCCCCATAATTCTTGCATAAATAGCGTCCAGTCATGTTTAGGGTGCAATGGTTCCAGCAAATTTTCCCACAATTTATTGCCTTTTTCGCAGCGATTGCGTTGACAGAAGCGATCGAGAATTTGCCAAGCAAACTGGGCTGCAACCGCATCCGCCAACACCGCAGCCGCCACCATGCCATCGCAAATCGGCAATTCAATAATACCGAGTTGAATTCCTTCTAGTTTGATCGTACAGCACAGGCGATCGCATAGTTGCCAAGCGTAAATATCCGAAATTGGTTCGGTCACTTCCACCGTAACTTTCCAGGTCATTTCATCCTTGACTCGCTGAATTTTATCTAAAATATATCGGATTTCATTGCGCGTGAAAATTTTATGATATTTGTGAACGTTACTACTTTTGACATCTCTCTCAATTCCTTTGTGCCAAGGTAGATTTAAACTGAGCTTCGCGGCTTTTTCTTGATAATTAACGAGCATTGTGCCGTCATATTCAATGCCCATGAAATTACAAATTTTTCCTAAAATTTGTGTTTTGTTATCTAAAAGCTCCTCATATTTAACTAATATATGATTGGATTTATTAATGTATTTGTGGCTAGTTAACATCGCGTGTTCCCAGCGATAGATACAGTGGTTTAAATCCCAACCAGCGCCCCACAATTCGTTAAAACTCCTAGTAGCATCATACATAGAAGCTATTGTATCCATACCGTTTCGCAAAATATGTATAAATTTCGCATCCGGCAAAAAGCGCTCTATGTCATCAATAAAATATATGTGTTCCGGCGTTTTTTCCAACCAAATGCTTTTTTTTTGTTCAGCAGCCAAACCATCCAAAACTCTCACAAACCAACTAGCTTTAGCTTCCACACTTTGGCTGTCATCAAAATCTTTCAAAAGTTCAGGACGTTTAATCTCATCCTTAAAAAAAGCTTCCATTCTACCTGGCAACTTTCCCGCAAACTGATCGTATAGCAAATAGTGAAAAAACTTAGATTCCGGAAAAGAAATAACTTCGGGATGAGCAGCTAATAAGCTTTGAAGAATTGTCGTGCCACTGCGAGGCGAGCCTAGGAGAAATATGCGTTTCATAACATTTTGCAATTCTAATTAACTCTAGATTTTGAGGGGGGGTTGGGTTTTGTTCTCGGAACCCAACCTGCCAATTTTAACTCCAAGTAAAATCCTGTTTTAACATATCAGAAAGTTCCTGATTGTAAGGTTTGAAATAATCTGTCAGTTGTTGTTCGATTGCTGCTGGTATTTTGCTGTACTCCTCGATCGTATTAATCTCATATTGTTTACTTGCGAGCGCACTAATATCCAAGAAATCTAACACTTCCGAAAAAACTTTATCGGTATTTGCCTCAAAATCTTCGCTTTTGAGAATTAGCAACTGTTCCCTCGGAAAATAATCAAGCCAATTCCTGATTTGTTCAACATAAATTCCTCGCGACAAATACGAATAATGTTGGTGGTTGAAACTGTAATAACTTTGATCGGTTTTAATTTTTTCAATTTCACCTTTTAGGCGATCGGGTTCGGAAGCGATCGCCTTTTCAAAATCCAGCTTTTCGCAGCCGATCGCCACTTCTAAATGATAGTGCAGCCAAGCTCGTTTGACCGGGTTTCGCAGCATTACAATTAGCTTAACATCCGGGAAACACTTGTAAACCCGCTCTGCCACCAACGGATGATAAATATAGTAAGGAGTCATTTCCCACAGCACCACCTTCTCATCCGCAACACTGCGCGTCAACTGCTTGCTGTACCAATCAACACCCCGCTCAAAATTCAAATCAAAAAAGTGAATGTTGCGGGAACCATCTTTGATAATTTGCAAGTGATTTGCGAGATAGCCGGATAGAGGTTCCGTGCCGCACTTTTGAGCGCCAATAATTAAAAAGTCTGGTTCCTGCTTATTTTTCAACTGAGTCGAAATCTGGGCATAGGCGGGATTATTTTTATTCAAGGCGTGAACTTTATCGGCTGGTTCTGGTAAATCCGCAACTTGCATTTTGCCATCAAATTCCCAGTGGTAGGGCGGACAAAGAATCGTTTTTTGGCTTACAGTCGATCGCACGTACAGCGGATAAAGATGCCAATGATAATCGTAGGCGTAAGCCAAACTCTTCTCGTAAACCCCAGCATTCACGTAATACTGACCATTGCCTAAATCTAACCTGTCTACGTGCAGGCGGATTGTGCCTTTACCTTCCGCCAGCGGCAGCAATCTGCCCATTTGATTAGTATTAGTCTCAAAACAACTTTGACCGTCTTCCCGGCTAATTGTCACGCCAAAAATAGCAGCCGAAATTGGCTTCGGTACAGAATAATGAATTTCCACAGTAATAGGATCGCCACTGTTTATCTCATCATCCGGCAACACTTTAACATCCGTAATTTCTACTTCCAAAGAACCGAAGCGATTGTCATTGACTCGCAGTTGCGAACCCATACTCGTCACTTCAGGAGGACGCATGGGAGTGCGTTGTTCGGTTGCTGGGCGCATTTCCGACAAATACTGACCGACTACCACTTCCGGTTCCCCGTAAGCCACGATTTCACCTGATTTCAGCCACAAAGCCCGATCGCACAGTTTATGAATTTGCGCCGCGTTGTGAGAAATCAAAACAATCGCACATCCTTGATTCTTAAACTCCGTGATTCTGTTCAAACATTTAGTTTGAAAAGCCACATCACCAACCGACAAATGTTCATCAACTAACAGCACTTCTGGATCGGTGTGCACCGCCACCGAAAAAGCCAGCCGCATTTGCATCCCGGTACTGTAAGTCCGCAGCGGACTATCAATAAACTGTTGCAATTCCGCAAATTCAACAATATCATCAAACCTGCGGGCCACTTCCCGACGAGTCAAACCGGCCACCACCGCACCCACAAACACATTTTCTCTGCCCGTTAAATCCCAGTGAAAACCCGCACCCAAATCCAACAAACCGCCAATTCTACCATTAACTTCAATAGTTCCTTCTTGAGCATGACCGATACCGCCAACAAGTTGCAGCAGCGTCGATTTTCCCGCGCCATTCTTGCCGAGAATTCCCAGCATTTCGCCGGGAGAAACAGTGAAATTGATATCCCGCAGTGCCCAAAAACGCGCCTGCGGTTTCATCTGCCGAAAACCCGCCAAAGCGGCCTGCATAATCGTATAAGGTCGATCGGCAGAGTAGCGGTTGAAACGTTTCCCCAAACCCTTGACAACAATAGCGTGACGCATTTACAATTCCTCCACAAAAGTATTGCTTTGCCGTCTAAAAATTCCCAGTCCGATCGGCAAAAGAGCAGCCACAACCAAGCTAACAATTAACAGCGCCAGCCAATCCGGCTGCGTACCTTTGAGCAGAATGGCGCGGTAAGCTCCAAGCAGTGGCACCATAGGATTTAACTGATAAAAAGGCTGAAATTCTTTCGGGACGCTGTTGAGGTCGTAGAAAATCGGAGTCAGGTAAAACAGCATCTGCAAAACTACGCCCAAAGTGTGCTGAGTATCGCGAAAAGTGACATTCAAAGCGGCGAGGGGATAAGCCAAACTTACTGTCAAAATAAACTGAATAACCATCAGCAGCGGCAACACTAACAGCACGGCACTCGGCTGAACGCCATCAATTGCCAGAAAGATAATTAACACCGGCAAAGCTAACAGAAAGTGAATTAGCCCCGTCATAGTCGTGACTACCGGCAAAATTGCCGTGGGGAAATTCGGCTGTCTGATTAGCGCTTTATTGTTGGTAATTAATCCCGTTGCTTGAAATAATGCGGTTTGAGACCAACTCCAGATTAACAAACCGCTGAAAGCAAAGGAAGAAAATTGCGGAACGTTAATCGGTACAACAGAACGAAACACAAAGGAAAATACAGCTAACTGCAACAGCGGATTGATTAAAGTCCAAGCAATCCCCAAAGCCGATCGCTTGTAAAGTAATTTCATATCGCGATCGACCAACACCCGCAGCAAATCGAAGAAATGAGCGATTTTGCGCCTGTTAATCAGCTTTGGAACACTTCTCATCGGACACCTCCTGCAACTTCCTGCGGTTCCGACTGTAGTTGCTCTTCCGGCTCAATCTCAGCTAACTGCTGCGCCTGCAACTGCGCTTTTCTGTAAGCAAAAGGACTGTCGAGAGCTCCCAGCAACTCGCTGACTACCAACTTGCGCGGCAGCAAACCCGGAGATCCCAAGCGCCGCACCAGCCACCAACCAAGCCACTGAAACATAGCAAATTTCCAAATTTCCCAGCGCGGCACAGTGCGGTTGCGATAGCACGTGATTACATAAGCCCCAAAACCGCGCCCGTTATCCTGCAACTGTCGGCTCAAAGCATCGGCGCTGCGCCGGTGCAAGTGCCACACAAAAGCTCTCGGCTCATAAAAAGTCGAGTATCCATTCGCCAAAATCCGATGAAACATCTCAATATCCCCACCACCGCGAGTCGCAGTCCCCACATCGAGAGCAACGTCAAAATTGCCCACAGCCTCGAAAACTTGCCGCCGGAAAGCCATATTCGCCCCCACGCCGTATTTGCTCGCCCACAGCAACTCCCGCACAGAAAGCTTGCTACCGTTGGTTTTGTGGCTGTCGAGGTGTTGCAGCATTCCGCCATATATCAGTTCAAATTGCTGTTGTGGCAAGGTTTCCAGTTCGGCTGCCGCCACTAAACCGCTCACGGCCATAATTTCTGGGTCAGCAAACGCCGAAGCAATACCCCGCAGCCAACCGCGATCGGGCCGCACGTCGTCGTCAGTAAAAGCAATAATCTCATGCCGCGCTTCAGCGATCCCGCGATTGCGCGCCCAGTCCAATCCTGGCCGTTCTTCCTTGACGTACCGTACAGGCAAACGCGCGACTAATTCAGCGGTGCTGCTGCTTGCAGGAGCGTTGTCTATAACGATAATTTCGCGGTGGGGATAGTCGAGGGCGAGCAGAGCTTCCAGAGCGCCTTTGAGCAAATCTGTGCGATCGCGCGTGCAGATGACAACGCTAATTGACGGCAGGTCGCGATCCGCCACTGCTTCAGAAACAGCGCCGAACTCCTCTCCTAAAGTCGATCGCACCAACTCTTTTCCTAACTGATCCACAATTGTTTGTCGCACTCGCTCAGCGGAAATTGTTTGTTCCCAGGGATTGTTACTAACATAAGTCCAGCCCAGAGGCCGTCCCCGGTAGCGAACTAAAATGCGAACTCCTTCGTATTGTTCGAGTTGCCTAATCGGATTAATCTGTTCGGCAAACTCAATCTCCATAACTTTTATTGCCATAACTTGCTCCTGAAAATTTTGCAGCGGGCACTAGATAGAAAAGTTTTGACTTGGGACTTTTAACTTTGGGGGTGCAACTTTCCAATTTCCCAACTTTTGAAGTTTGAGTTTTTGGTTTAACTTCCCCGCATTCAGTAAATATGAACGAAAAAAAGAACGGAACAAATATCTTCTAGGGGCTAGTTTAGCTAAGCATAACCAGATATAAGGGAGAAAATGAAGGCACTCACCTGCCCGAATGATGTAATCTTTATTTGTACCTATTTACTTAGCTCTTAATTGCTAACTCGTAAGTTTCAAAAGCAACTAAAGATTTTTCTTCAAGCGTTTCAGCACTGCGGGGCATACCGTTAACCGCGATCGCCCCAGCCAGCGGTTGAGCAAAGTGAAGCGCCAGAATCGATCGCAAGTGAGCGCCCCGCAGCGGTTCCGCCCCCGCTTGCGGAAAAATATGGCCGATTGCCAGTTGGTCGTAATACAGGTAAACCCCAGCCGGTCGTTCCGCATCTAGCAGACTTTCTGCCGCTTCCCAACCTTGCTGCAAATCAATGTTAATTTCATGTCCGCCCAAATCAGCACGGGCCGGGCCCCCTTGCATAAAACTAGAAATAGCAGAGCGACTTTTTAGCTCATCAATCACACCCCTCAAATACCAATAACCGCGCAATTTTGCCCGCAACCACCGCCAAGTTTCCCGCATCCCCAAGCTTTCGAGCAAATCCAGAGATTTCCTGCCTCCCACAGCCAGCCAATCCATAACCGCCGGCCAGAAAAACGTGAGCGCCACCACAATCTTGTCTACCAAAAAATAAGGAGTTTCGTAGTCTTTTATGTGCAGCGTCGGTCTGAGTTCCGGGTGTCGGCGGCCGATCAAAACATCCGATCGCCCTTCCTGACGAGAGCGGCGGAAAGAGCGATCGAGATTGTTAGTTTCGTGTTCGTAATGATAGCCCACAGCATCCTCCGCTAAAGCAAAAGGTACATCAGCTTTCAGCAAACGCAGCCCAAACTCGTAATCTTCCCCGCCGCAGTTCCCGAAAGCCGAATCAAAGCCTTCGACACGAGCAAACAGTTCTGCATCCAAAGAAAGGTTGCCGCTGAGCAAATCTTGATAAGTAAATCGGTGATCGGGTTGGCTCATCTGATAAAACTTCTCTTCCCACCACGAACGCACTTCCACGTCAAAAAACCTAGTTGCTCCGTGCAACTTAGGCGGATAGGGCCCCATGACAGCCGCTCCCGGACGCAAAGAGTGAACCCGCGCGTGGCTTTCCACCAAAGGCGGCAGCGCTTCGATGTCGTCGTCGAGAAACAGCAGCAATTGCCCGGTAGCCGAAGCCGCTCCTGTATTGCGGGCGATGGCAGCGCTCCGGCAATTTACCTCGATCACCTGCAGTTTAAACGGAGCTTTGTAGTCTTGTAGCATTGCCAAAGTATCGTCAATGCAGCTATCTGCCACTACAATAACTTCGAGCAGGTCGATCGGATAAGTCTGCGAGTGCACAGCATCAAGAGCGCGCCGCAGCGAAGAACTTCGATTGTGGCTCGGAATAATTATGCTAATTGTTGGATTTTCCCTATTCATATTAGATTGGTAATTGGTAATTGGTAATTGGTAATTGGTAATTGGTAATTGGTAATTGGGGAATTAATATTTGGTATTTGGTATTGGGGAAGTTATAATTGGTGATGAAAATTTCCCACACTCTTACTTCTTCCCTGTCCCATCAATATCCATCTGTTAAATCCCTTAAATCCATTAAACCATCCGTTGCCGAACTTCCCTGTTCCTCCTGACTCATGACTAATGACTAATCCCAAAAGCTTAGACCTTAGTTTCATTTCCCAGATTCATTTGTGAGTAAATCTAAAATCTAAAATCTAAAATCTAAAATCGATTAACTTCCCCTTTAACTTCCTGCAACCGCTTGCGAGAATAAAAATAAGCCATCGGCCCGCTAATGCACCCCCGCAGTTGAGCCAAAAGTAAATCACTAGGAATACAGCCCGGTTGCTTTCGCAAAGAAGCAAATAATTCAGGAATTTGCTTGTAATACAGCCAGGCCCAAGCTAATAGAGGCACACTAAATTCTTTGTTGATTACAAACATCCGCGTCCAGAAAGCATAGACTCCGATTCCGTAGCATCGCAGCAAGTTGCGTAGTTCTTCCCAGGTGCGTCGATGGCGGTGCCAACTCAAGGCCCTCGGTTCGTAGACAATGCGGTAGCCCGATCGCAAAATGCGGGCAAAGAGTTCGCTGTCTGAACCGCACTTAGCGGGCGTGCCCACGCCCAAAGCTTCGTCAAACAGGCCAATGTAGTCGATCAAACTTTTTCGCAAAGCCATACTCGCCGAAACCCCCACTGGAGCTATCATCAGCGGATTGCAGTACGCCCCGTCAACAACTCGGCGCTCGTAGCCCCGCCCGTGGGGGCTGTAGCACTCAAACCATTCTTGCGCTTCGGTTTCCAGTTCCAAGGGCATCACCAGCCCCGTGACGCACATCACTCGCGGATCACTAAAATTCCACAAGAGCGATCGCAGCCAGTTCGGATCGGGAGCAGCATCGTCATCTGTAAACGCTACGAATTCGTGTTTAGCTTCGCGTAAAGCTCGGTTGCGGGCAGCGCTCTCGCCCGCTACATCTTCGCGGACATAGCGGATTTGCGGGTAATTTTTGACCAATTCACTGCTAGCCTCGGTGGCGGGACAATTGTCAATTACCAGGTATTCCTGACCATCATCTGGCAGTAGCATCAGCGCGTCTAGACAGCGCCGCAAATCTTCCGGGCGATCGCGCGTGCAAACTGCTACTGTGGCGAGCGGCAATGCCTCCACCGGCCCCCGCTCATCCCATTCTAGAGTGTCGTAGAGCCAGTTTTTCCACAAGTTGTCACCAGCAGCATTCATCAGTGTTTCCCGTAATTCGTCACCGCCAAAGCGGCCTCCGACTACGGGCAAAAGAGCTTGACCGATCGGTTTTCCGTGCAGTCGAATTAAAATCAAGGCTTTACTGTAACGCTCCTCAACCGTAATTTCTGGCGGGAGTTTGGATATTTCCAGGTCAAGAATAGCTGTTGCCATTTTAGATTTTAGATTTTAGATTGGGAAAAAATCCTAGATACTCCCTATATTACCGGAGGTATTTTAGCAGAAATTGTTTTAGGGGATAGCAACTTCTCAATGCCATACTTGCCGATTGCTGATCGCGAATCAAAGATAAAGCCTCATTGTTTTTATTGCTTTTATTTATTTTTACTTTCAATTACCCGCTGATGTCAAGTTTTTTCCCAACACAACTTTTACCACCGGCAACGATCTCTCGTCGAGGCTTGTGTCAATTGCAGGTGTTATTGGCAGCCGACCGCCACCAAGCCTCGCCATTAATGCCACATCTAAAAACCAGATTTTTTGACAAAACCCGGTTTGTGCGATCGTTCCTCATTTCAGCTTTAATTGCGATCGGGTACTATTCAAGGGCAATATACCAAACCATTAAGCACTCTCGCAATTCCAACTTTTGCAATTAGGTAGTTATATAGCAATCCCAAACCCGTTGTGAGAATAGAGACCAAGCCCATGAAATACTCTTTTTTGACAATCAAGCCCAATGCTAAGTATAACGGCACAAAAAACCATAATAAGTACATAGACAGAAATATTTACACAGATATAATGTTGCAAGGCTCACAGGAAGAGAATTTCAGATTCTATTTTGTGTAATTAATTCTGTCCAACTACTTATCTTGTAGGGTCTTGTAGGGGCCACTTGAGCTAAGAATCACTTTTATAAGTAACCACACAAAATTAATTACATAAAGACTCCTTGCTAGGTAATGGTTTCAGTAGAAATATTGTGTAATTAATTCTGAACTACTACTTACAACCCACTTTATGAGTGATCTCACCCGCCTGACCCACATTTTCGCGATTGCCCAAATCAGCACGCGCCAGGCCTCCGTGCATAAAATTGAGATGCACCCTTGGTATTTGGTATTTGGTAATTTATAACGGGTGATTAAAATTTCAAACACTCTTACTTCTTCCTTGTCCCCTCAATATCCATCTGTTAAATCCCTTAAATTTATTACACCATCCGTTGCCGAACCTCTTTGTTCCTCCTGACTAATGAGTAATCCAAAAAGCTTTAGACCTTAGTTTAATTTCCCCCATTCATCTGTGGAGTAAATCTAAAATCTAAAATCTAAAATCTAAAATCTAAAATCTAAAATCTATTGACTTCCCCTTTAACTTCCCGCAACCGCTTGCGAGAAGAAAAATAAGCCATCGGCCCGCTAATGCACCCCCGCAGTTGAGCCAAAAGTAAATCACTAGGAATACAGCCCGGTTGCTTCCGCCAAGAAGCAATTAATTCAGGAATTTGCTTATACCGCAGCCATCCCCAAGCTAATAGAGGCACACTGAATTCTCTATTGATTACAAACATCCGCGTCCAGAAAGCATAGACTCCGATGCCGTAGCCTTGGAGCGTTTTTCGCAATTCTTCCCAAGTGCGCCGATGGCGGTGCCAGCTCAATGCTCTCGGCTCGTAAACAATGCAGTAGCCCGCACGCAAAATGCGGGCAAAAAGTTCACAGTCTTCGCCGCCCACCGTAGGTGTTCCCGCCCCCAAAGCTTCGTCAAACAGGCCAATGTAGTCGATCACACTTTTCCGCACAGCCATACTGGCCGAAACTCCCACAAGATGCACAATCAGAGGATTGCAGTGCGCCCCATCAAACACTAGGCGCTCAAATCCCCGCCCGTGGGGGCTGTAGCACTCAAACCATTCTTGCGCTTCGGTTTCCAGTTCCAAGGGCATCACCAGCCCTGTAACGCACATCACTCGCGGATCACTAAAATTCCACAAGAGCGATCGCAGCCAGTTCGGATCGGGGGCAGCATCGTCATCTGTAAAGGCTACGAATTCATGTTTAGCTTCGCATAAAGCTCGGTTACGGGCAGCGCTGGAGCCTGGTAAGTCTTCGCGCACATAGCGGACTTTTGGGTAATTTTTGACCAGTTCCTTGGTAGCGTCCGTGCTGGGACAATTGTCAATTACTAAGTATTCCTGACCCTCGTCTGGGAGCAGCATCAGCGCGTCTAGACAGCGCCGCAAATCTTCCGGTCGATCGCGCGTGCAAACCGCTACTGTGGCGATCGGCAATACCTCAACCGACCCCCGCTCATCCCATTCTAGAGTGTCGTAGAGCAAGTTTTTCCACAAGTTGTCACCAGCACAATTCCTCAGTGTTTTCCGTAATTCGTCACCGCCAATTTGGCCTCCGACTACGTGAAAAAGAGCTTGGCCGATCGGTTTTCCGTGCAGTCGAATTAAAATCAAGGCTTTGCTGTAACGCTCCTCAACCGTAATTTCTGGCGGGAGTTTGGATATTTCCAGCTCAAGAATAGCTGTTGCCATTTTAGATTTTAGATTTTAGATTTTAGATTGCGAAAAAATCCTAGATACTCCGTATATTACCGGATGTATTTTAGCAGAAATTGTTTTAGGGGGTAGCAACTTCTCAATGCCATACTTGCCGATCGCCGATCGCGAATCAAACATAAAGCTTCATTTTGTTATGGCTATTATTTATTTTAACTTTCGATGACCCGCTGATGTCAAGTTTTTTCCTACAGAATATTTTTTATGGAAAACCTTCGCACATTGAGGCTTGTGTCAATTTCAGGTGTTATTGGCGCTCTGCGCGCTCCCCAGTCTACCCATTAATACCAAATCTAAAAACCAGATTTTTTGATCAAACCGGGTTTGTGCGATCGCTCTTCATTTCAGCTTTAATTGCGCTCTGATAATATTTAAGGGCAACATACCACACAATTAAACACTCTCGCCCTTCAAACTTTCGCGATTAAGCCGCGCACGGATTAGGTGAAAAACACTCCCAAACTCAACCCTAAATCAGACCTAGCAATGATAAAAAAACAGGAGATTACAGGCTGGTTGGAGACTCATCGAGCTGAGATTACTTCTGGCAAGTTAGTGGTATTTTTACAGGATGAATATCCTCTCTTGTCTGGGGATTTATGTGGCTATGTTTGAGGTTCAACAAAAAAACCCATCGTTTTGCCCCCTAGTCAATGAGCGGAGTAAACCAACCTATTATGGGGCAGTCAGTCGATTTGAGATTTGAGACTTCGGCGAGATCTCAGCCGAGCCGTCTCGCCGCGCTCAGGCGTTTGGCGAGCACTCAGCCGAGTCGGGTTGAGTCGAACGATTTGAGATTTACTTCACAGATGAATCTGGAGCTTGAACAAGAGTCTAAAACTTTAGGCGGCAGGCGATGCCTGTCGGAAACTTATATCCGTTTTTGGGTGGGGTCAAAAAGCCATTGACACTCTCTCCTCGATAGCCACAAGGTTTGCTTAGAAGAATGTATCAAACTTTTACAAAGAAACCGAGCAAACTCATAAAGTCTCTCTCTGTCCTGACAAAAGCAGTTAGCTAGCACGATGCTGGTTCTCCGTTTTTCAGATTGGACTATACACGACCCTCAAAACCCTAAAAATGAAGAATTGTAAAGTTTTATCAAGATGTTTGGTCATCTGAATTAAAATCTTCTCATAAAAAAGATTACCTTTTAGCAGGCGCAAATTGTGGAAAAAGGTTTAAAACTCAGAATATGAGATCGAGCTCGCTGCTCTTACATGGTGCAATAAAATGTAACTTTTGATGCAAGAACCAGTAGCCTGAACTTTGTCCAAGGCCGAATGCCCGTCCGGCCAATGCCTTCGGAAAATCGCTTTCTGGGCGCTGCATCAAATCTTAAGTGCAATTACTTTCCTTGCACGAGAGCCGGAGCCTTCGAGCAAACATTTAACTCCAGGGCTTACGCACCACAACTTTAGATAAACCGGGTTTTTTTACCGGGAGCGAGGGCGGCAACAAACTGTTTTCGTCCATCAAATCCGGTTTCTGCGTCCGAGACTGAACTTGATCGAATGAATGCAGTCGCAACCAATGTTTAAATGTGGCGATACTGCAAGTTGCGTGCAAAGCAGGGAGCTAACCGCAGTGATGGATCTCGATTGTTTACCTTACGGCGCAGGCCACGCACAGGAAGGGGTCTGTCTGCTAGTCCGAATGGGGCCGCACCGCATTTTACTCGACTGCGGTATAGAGGATATTGAACCGCTGTCAGCAACACTAAATCGATCGCTGCCAGCCGATTTTGTGGTGTGTACCCACGCCCACTCCGATCATGCCAGAGGCTTGCTAGCACTCCATCAATCTTTCCCCCACTTGCCAATTTACGCCAGCGAAGTGACAGCGCGACTGCTACCGCTCAACTGGCCACAACTGGCTCAGCAACCAGAGTCACGGTTCTGTCATGGACTGCCCTGGCAGTCGCCGCTCGAAGTGCGCCCAGGACTGAGCGTGCAGTTGTTCCCGTCGGGCCATTTGCCCGGAGCAGCGACTGTGCTGCTGACTTATGCAGCCCCGCACCGCACCTACACCGTGGTTTACACCGGCGACTTTTTCCTGTCTAATTCTCGTTTGGTGGAAGGTTTGCCCCTGGGAGAACTCAGGGGCATGAAGCCGGATGTGTTAATTTTGGAAGGCAGTTACGGCACGGCGCGCCACCCTCACCGCCGACAACTAGAAAATCAGTTAGCCGATCGCATCCACCGCGCCATCGCCGACGGGTACTCGGTACTGCTGCCCGCGCCGGCCCTTGGTTTGGGCCAAGAAATGCTGATGCTGCTCCGCAGTCACCACTACTTTACTGGCCGCGACTTGGATATTTGGGTGGACGGCACTGTCGCCGACGGGTGCGACGCTTATCTGGAACTGTTACCCCAATTTCCCACCGCCGTCCAAAATTTTGCTCTGCACCAACCTTTGTTTTGGGACGAAAGGGTGAAACCCCGCGTCCGCCGGCTGTCTGCCGAACAACGCCCCGGATTGGGAGCCACGCCCTGTATTGTGATTACTGACCACATAGCTGATTTGGGTTTGTATGTTGCCGATGGCACAAATCCTTGGATTTTGCTCGCCCCTCAAAAACCAGGATATCCCGTCACCGACTGGCTGGGCAACAGGCCCCAATTTGGAGTCACAAGTGTCGAAACTTATCTGCTAGCCGAACACTGCGACGGGCCGGGGACTACCCAACTCATCCACAATTTGCGTCCCCAGCACGTAATTTTACTCCACGGTTCCCCTGCATATTTGGCTGACTTGGCTAACTTGGACGAGCTGCGAAACCGCTACCAGTTGCACACTCCGGCGGCCGGAACACTTGTCGAATTGCCGATCGGGGAAATGTTTTTGCAGCCCGCTATCCCAGAAACTAACTATGAGGGAGAACTCAGCGAATTGGGGACAGAGGTAGCAATTAGCTTGCCGAGTCCGATTACAGCCGATCCTCGGTGGGCCAATTTTGCCGATACCGGTTTGGTAGAAGCGCGCTGGCAAGGCGAAGAACTGGTATTGCGGGGCATCTCCCAGCGGGAACTCCTTTTTCAAGGCAGCGCCGTTCAGGCCAACCTAGAATGCTGTGGCAATTGCCAGCACTACCGCAGCCAGCGCTGTTGGAACCAGTCCAGTGCTTTGTTTGGCTTTAAAGTTACCCCCGACGGTTTCTGTCCGGTGTTTAAAGCGATACCGGAGTCCGAACTTTTCCTAGATGGGGAAACAGACGGCGAATAAGCTGTCGGGCACCTCGAAACCAGCGCGCAGGCAAAAAAACAGTCCTGGACGCACCCAGACAAAAAACCCGGTTTCAGCAGGGGTAAGCTGTAGCGTATTGAATTTTTAAACTACTGTGTACTTACGCTGTTGTGGGGAGTAGGGGTTGGGCAGGAGATCCCGCCATCAAGCTTAAATTTAAATGGAAAATAGCTTATGGGGTCACAACCCAGAATATGTTTGGCCTAAACCGGGTTTTTTGCATAATTTCTCCACAAAAAAGGGAGAAAAGTCGTTTTCTTTTCCCCCAAGTTTTCCTTGTGCCTCAAGCGCGAGCTCAAAACTATTCCAAATTCGAGTCCGGGTAGTGATTGCGAATTTGTTCGGCTTCGGGACAATCGTCAGAAACTAGGGGTTCGCAGTTAGTTCGGGATACCGAAGCCAACTTCTGGGACACAGCTCCAATACTTTCAAGACGCACCATTTCTTCCCAGGAGCTGATTTCGTCTTCTTCGTCGGTTTCGTAGCGCAGCGTGACTAGATCCCCTTCAATATCTAGGATACGAGCGCGCTCTATCCAACGTTGCTGATCTCGAAGAAAAATAGAAACCTCACGACCATCACAACAGAGTTGATAGATTTTGCGCTGTAGCATTTGTCAGTTCTCCTGCGCAGTGTAACTTGCTTAAAATATGGTCTGTTTACCGTAACGTACTTTGGGTTTTACATCGGAAGGCACAGCCGTATGGACTGACCAGTTTTACGTTTTCCGCAACTTTTGTACCGATGGGAGTTACCAAATTCGATTTTACCACCAAATCTATCTAGTACGCCATTTATCCAATTACAGGTTTTGCAGTCAGTGGCATCCCTCGTGAGAGGCATTTGCCAGCATAGATCGAAGCATTAGGAGTTGACGACGGCACGCGATTAACAGCGACAATAACAACAGACTCTGCCTCAAAAATCTCGCTCTCTTTGGCCTCAAGTCCCCCATAAACCTATTGTTTCGACGTTTGTTCGATCGCCCACTAACGCCGTCAAGGCTCAATCTCAAATCTCAAATCTCAAAGCGAAAGCTCTAAAGCGACACTCAAACAGCGACAATAAAAACAGACTCTACCTCAGAAATCTCGCTCTTTTCTGCCTCAAGTCTCACAGAAACCTTTTGTTTCGACTTTTGTTCTGGTTCCGAGTACCCTCTGTGAACTCAATCTAAAATCTAAAATCTAAAATCTAAAATCGATTGATCGGAGTGTGATAAAAATCACTGACAGCAGGCAGCCCCTAAATGTAGAAAATGGTGGCGGCCAACAACTAGCTTCAAAACGGGCAGCGGAACCTGTGGCGGTTAAGCTAAAAGAATTGCGGTTCCGTTCAAAACAAATTGGAGTCATTGCTCGTGCGTATTAAGGAGGCTAATTGATGGTGTACGCAGAAAATTGGTCGCAGCCGTCTATCTTGGAGCTAGCGCGATCGGGCAACTTTCAAGCCCTGAATTACTGGATTGACAGCTTGCTGCGCCCCGAAGGGATTTATGCCCGCGTCGAACAGGCTCAGGCCGGCTGCGTCCAAATCCTCGTAGAATTCCAGCGCGAATTTGCGCCAGATACTACATTACTGGGGAGCACTCTCCGGGAAGGCTTAGTCAAATTTATTTGTCACCAACTCTGGAGACTCAACTCGCCAGCAGTAGAAGGAGTGCGAATTCACGCGCGCTTGGCTGGGGATGCAGACATTCTCTGGAAACAGTCAGTGCGAATTGTCACTCCGGCAAACCGCCAGCGGCGGCGTTACCGTTCCCTACCGGTCGTCGATTGGGTTAAATTTAAAACGTATCGTTCTCTGCTGCTAGTGGGATCGGCACTTGCCTCATTTATTTTAGGGTGTTGGGTCAGCTACCACGAAGCTCTGACCCTGCAGTCAGTATCCCCAGTATCCGGGTACCAACAAACTGCGGTGTCGGGGCCGCCTCCCAAACGTGCGGATACGGTGCAAGCGGCCTTAGAAGTGGTACCAGTAGTACAGCAAAAGCAAGTTGCTAATCCTTACGACCCAACAGTAACGCTGATGTTCGGAGGAAATGTGAATCTATCGGATGCGCTCGGAGCATCTGCTGCCAACGATCACCAATGGGCTTTCGCCAATATGGACGAGTATCGGCAAGCAGATGTGGCGATGGTTAACCTAGAAAACTCCCTGACTCGCTCTACATTGGGCTCTGCCAAAAAACAATTAAATTTTAAAGCCGATCCAGAATCGGTGAAAGTATTAACAGCCGGAGGAGTGGATATTGTCAATCTGGCAAATAGCCGCGCTATGGATTACGAGGAACCGGGGCTGGTGGAGACTATGAATACTCTAGATAGTAGTGGGATTCAACACCTGGGAGCCGGCAGAGATATTAAACAAGCGAGGCGTCCAGATATTATTGAAGTTAAGGGTCAGCGGATTGCCTACCTCGGTTATTACGATGCTGAGCTTAATGTCGCTGACCAAGGGAAAGCGGGCACTAACCCCCGCCGGAACAATCGCGTGGCTGAGGATATTCGAGCTCTTAGGGGTCAGGTAGACTGGATTATTGTTAATTACCACTGGGGAGTCGAATTGGCAGATTATCCGGGGGACTGGCAGATAGATTTGGCTCGGTTCACGATCGACCAAGGAGCTGATTTGGTAGTGGGACACCATCCCCAGGTACTGCAAGGTGCAGAAATTTACAAGGGCCGCCCGATAGTTTACTCGCTGGGTAATTTTATATTCGGCGGGAATGCTCGCAGGGATTACGATACCGCAGTCCTGAAAGTATCGCTCAAAGACAGGAATATGAAGGTAGAGTTTCTGCCTGTGGAAGTGAAAAAGTTGCAGCCGAAGGTGGTGAAGGGAGCAGCAGCCGATCGTATCCTCAAACGCGTCGAGCAAATTTCTAGTATTTTTGATCGACCGATGCGCTCTTCTGTAGTTCTCGATGCCCTAGTCCAGCCAGGAGTGGCATCAAAAACTCCCAATTCTCCATTGCCAGGAGCAGCAAAGAGCAGTACATACCAGCCGGGGCGGGGTTCCGGGGGAACCTCCGGTGAAAGCAATCAGCAAGGCTCCGGACCACCCAAACCTACTTTGATTTTGCCGGCTTTGCCGGCTGCGCCCCAACAGCCGGACAACTCCTCATTTTTCCCGAACGGGACAGGGCCTGCAATTGAATCAAACCCATCTCCGAATCAAAATTTGCCGCCGCGCATCTACCCCACTCAACCTCAAAATCCCAGCCGGGAACCAGAGCCGTTTACAAAAGAGCCATTCATCAAAGAGCCGTTTATTTCGCCCCCCTCTCCCAATCAAGGAGCAGTGCCGAGTCCCCAAAGCTATCTTCCACGCACTCGGGGTGTATCTTTTGAAGTCGCACTCAAAGAGCAGCCGGCCTCCGCGATCGTTCCAGCTAACAGCAGCAACCGCTCCAAGCACCGGATCGCCCTGCCTCCTATAGCTAGGAGCATTGGTTAGCCTGTGGGGGCCGGAGCGAGGATGCAGGGGGAGGATAGGGGCGGTAATGGGTGAACATCAAGATAATAGCGACCAATTATTAACGATCGATTTACTGACAACCAATGATCAATGACCTACTACCGATGACAAATGTGTTTGCGATCGCGCTCAAGCAAAAGCAGTACAAAACCTATATCCTCTCCGACGAAACGGCTAACTCTACTTTAGAAGTTGTGCCGGAACGGGGCGGTATTGCCACTAGCTGGCTGGTTGAAGGCAAAGAAATCTTCTATTTGGACGCGGAACGGTTCGCCAATCCCGATCTGACTGTACGTGGCGGGATTCCCATCCTGTTTCCCATCTGCAGCAATCTCCCCGACAATACTTACACGCACAAGGGAGTGGAGCGTCACCTCAAACAGCACGGCTTTGCTCGAGACTTGCCTTGGACAGTAGGCGAACAAGTTACCGAGGGTTGCGCCGCCATTACGCTGATTCTCGACAGCAGCGACAAGACGCTGGCTGTTTATCCCTTTGATTTCCAACTAGCCTTCACTTATCAGATTAAAGGCAATTCTTTGGAAATTTTTCAGCGATACACGAATCTGTCTGACGAACCCATGCCGTTTTCTAGTGGTTTGCACCCCTACTTTTTGGCGACGGACAAATCTAAGCTGCGCTTTGAGATTCCGGGGATGCAGTACAGAGATCAGAACACCCATCAAAAGGGTTACTTCACTGGGGTTTTTGACCCGACGCTGGATGAAATTGATGTTTCCTTTGACGAGCTCACTGGTCTTGCTGCTACTGTCACTGACGCGGCTTGCGGCTTGCGGCTCACCCTCAGTTACAACTCCAGCTATGGGAAGTTGGTTTTCTGGATGGTGAAGGGCAAGGATTTTTACTGTTTGGAACCTTGGACTGCTCCTCGAAATGCCCTCAACACTGGCGAACACTTGATTTATTTGCAGCCGGGAGCGACTTGCGAGATGCTGGTTCGCATGACTGCAAATTTTATTTAACAAAACACTTGCTATTTCAAATGAGGGGTGCTACTATTAGAAATTGTGTGCGGTAACAATGTTTTCGCGGGTCGCTAGCTCAGCGGTAGAGCATTCGGCTTTTAACCGATTGGTCTCGGGTTCAAATCCCGGGCGACCCATAAAAAATTTGTGAGTTAAGAATTTTGAGTTTTGAGCTAAATGCTCGGAACTCAAAATTTTGTTTTTTGAAGTTTTAAGTAAATCTGGAAAGATAGTGCGCGATCGGTGGCAAATTGTCTTAATATTATCGTAAGAATTAAGCTTGTCCAAAATTCACTGCCCAAAAATCACAAATAATTAGGAGGAATATCTATGGCGCTTGTACCTATGCGATTGCTGCTCGACCACGCGGCTGAAAATGGTTACGGCCTACCGGCTTACAACGTCAACAACATGGAGCAAATCCAAGCGATCATGCGCGCTGCTGACGAAACCAACAGCCCTGTGATTCTGCAAGCTTCTCGCGGCGCTCGCTCCTACGCTGGCGAAAATTTCCTGCGCCACTTGATTTTGGCAGCAGTTGAAACATATCCTCACATTCCCATTTCCATGCACCAAGACCACGGCAATGCCCCCGGCACTTGCTATTCTGCCATGCGCCAAGGTTTCACCAGCGTGATGATGGACGGTTCTCTGGAAGCGGATGCTAAGACTCCCGCCAGCTACGAGTACAACGTTCAAGTTACTCGCGATGTGGTGAATGTTGCTCATTCGATCGGCGTTAGCGTTGAAGGCGAACTGGGTTGCTTGGGTTCTCTGGAAACAGGGATGGGCGAAGCAGAAGACGGCCACGGCTTTGAAGGTGCGCTTTCTCACGATCAGTTGCTGACAGATCCTGAACAAGCTGTGGATTTCGTTGAGCAAACCGGCGTTGATGCTCTAGCAGTCGCGATCGGCACTTCTCACGGCGCTTACAAGTTCACTCGCAAGCCGACTGGCGAAATTTTGGCAATCAGCCGCATTGAAGAAATTCACCGCCGCTTGCCGAATACTCACTTGGTAATGCACGGTTCTTCTTCTGTGCCCCAAGAATTGCTGGAAATCATCAACAGCAACGGTGGCAAAATCCGCGAAACCTACGGCGTACCTGTGGAAGAAATCCAAAAGGGCATCAAGTGCGGTGTTCGCAAGATCAATATCGATACTGACAACCGTTTGGCGATTACCGCTGCGGTGCGTGAAGCTTTGTTTGCCAAGCCCGATGAGTTTGACCCCCGCCACTTCTTGAAGCCGTCGATCAAGTATATGCAGAAGGTTTGTAGCGATCGCTATAACTCTTTCGGTTGCGCCGGTCACGGTACAAAGATTAAGCAAGTGTCTTTGGATGATTTTGCAGCTAAGTATGCTAAGGGCGAATTGAGCTCCTCTGCTAAGAAGACTGTAGCTGTTTAAGAATTTTAGGTTTTAGATTTTAGATTTGTCTGAAGTCTAAAGTTACGATTGCCGGGTAGCTTTGAAGTTGCCCGGTTTTTGTTTGTGCAACTTTATCAGAAATTGGATTGAAAACCCCGTCCTTTTAGGACGACTTTTTCTTGCCCTTAGTATATTCTATTATGATAGCGAGAAGAGAGTTTCAATCCCCTTGCGGGGAAAAGTGAATGGCAACTTATATCGAACTCAGGTTAATATTAAGTAAGCAACAATTGAGGATGTAATTTATGAATACTGATTTGTTTAACAAGATTGCTAAAACACTCAAACAGCAATTTCCGAAAGCTACTGATGAATTTCTGATGCAACAAGCGCGTGAGATGTATGAAGCTGAAATGCAAAGAAGGTCAACGCTTTCTAAAGTTGAACAGTTGAGTGCAGAATTTGAAGACAAACTTTCTTGAGAATTTCACTGGGAGAAATCGTCTGAGCGCGACGCTGAAGACACCATATTTACTGTCGTTGTGTAAGTCCTGTTTGCAAAGGTTCTGCGGCTGCGATCGCATTTTCCCTACTTTTGCTTACAATGAAGCTAATTTTCCTTGGAAATTCAACCGTTTGAATCAAAGGTGAACGAATGGCAAAGGTTATTGCAGTTACAGAAGCTATTAAAAGCCTTGCTGAGGCTGAATCAAGGTTGAATTTGAGCCGAAATGAGGATGAGGCTTTTTTTACAGAGTGGCAAACCCAATTGCCAAGTCTCAGCGATTCTGAACAGACTGCTTTGGATACGCTACGACGCAGATTGCTATATCATAGAGCCGATGGAGAGTTGTTAGAAGGGGCAGTGACATTGCTGGTGGCATCCCCTTTGTTAGAACTGGCGGGATTCTACGATCCACCGTTTAGGATGAAGGTTGAAGCTGCGATCGAAATTGCGATCGATGATGGGGAAGAAACCCTGCGCGGACGAATTGATATCTTGATTTTGCAGAATCAGCTTTGGGTAATGGTTTTGGAGTGTAAGAAGACTACGATTTCGACGCGATCGGCATTACCTCAAGCATTAGCATACATGATGGCAAATCCTGATTTGGATAAACCGAGATTTGGTATGTTGACGAATGGCGATGATGTGTTGTTTGTGAAACTCAGGGCTCAACCTACAGCCGAATACGGGTTATCGCGGGCCTTTTCGATTTATACTGTGCGAAGTGAATTGCGATCGGCTTTTCAAGTCTTGAAGCATTTAGGCCAAGGCATTACTGCCATCTAAGTTACGGTGAAGGTATTGCTTCAACACAGGTGAAATCGTGTAAAAACTTGCTTGTTGTTCTATCAAGCAGCGGCGCGATAGAGATTGCAGCGCATTTAGAAAATCTGAAGCCGGAATTCGGTCATTTTCTAGCAATTTTGCCCGGTTCATTGGCTGGCTTTCTTTCGCTAACAAGGAGATTACTTGTTTTTCTAGTTCGGATAGGCGATCGAACTGCTGCTGTAAAATATCTTTCAAATCTTCTGACAACAATATAGTATCATTTGGTAATAACTCTGTCACGCCTCCACCCAAGTCTTGAATCAGATTCGCCACGCTTTTTAACCATAGGGGATTGCCTTGGTAGCGATGAATGAGTGCTTCACTGTTGTCGCTTTCTTCTAACCCATAATCTCTGAGTATTTCCCGTCCGGCTGCGATGTCTAAACCTTTGAGTTGTAAGGTGCGAAGAGAAGTATTTTGGTTTTTAGCTTGAGTCACTTCTCTCGGTTGTTCCCAACCGATTAACAGAAAGCAGCTTTGATGGGATAATTTTTCTATTTGTTTGAATAAAGTGCGATATTCTTCGGAGTCTGGTTTGTATTTTCCTGCCAATTGTCCGCTACAGAAAAGGTTGTGAACGTCATCTAAGACGATTAAACAGCGATGGTTTTGTAAATACTTAATCAGCGGTAAGCGTTTCTGGTTGGTTGGGGATGAATCTTGTTTTTCTGAATTTGAAAAAAGCTGTATTAGGTTAGATTGAAATTTATCTATACTGGGGAATTCGTCTAGTGTGTACCAAACTGCGTACTCAAACTCGTCTTTGATTTGTTGTACGAGTTGGACTGCTAAGGTGGTTTTGCCGATACCGCTGATGCCAGTGAGGGTGATGAGGCGACAGCGTTGTTGTAGAATCCAGGTGGTGAGGGTTTGGAGTTCGGGAGTGCGATCGTAGAAATCGCCTAATTCTGGCATCTGGCTTAAATCTTGATGCGAGGTTTCTTGATTTGGTGGGTGTGAGTTTGGTAGGTTTGGCGGGTGTCTGGCTTCTCCACAGGTGTTAAAACTACTAATTGCTACAACGTCTTTTGCAAAATTGGAGACATTTGAAACTTGCCACCTCTGCATTGCCGATCGAAAATTTGATTTACTGACTTTTTTTCCTAACTCTTTTGAGAGTATCTGCCATAATTCCATTCCAACCTCTCTAACACGAGCCTCAGAGAGGTTAACCTCCTTGGCAATCTCGTTGTAATCCTCATGTTGCCATGTCCCGCACAGGATTTTCTCTTGTAAGTCATTGAGATGCTTACCTGTTCGAGCAAATACCAGATCGTCTGCGAGTTTTACCACTTCCTTAAGGTTCATAGAGTCGGGTAGAGGTCAGGGTTGTTTGTATTGTATCCAACATTTACCAACATTTACCAACATTTCCCTATTTTGGAGCGCGTTATCAACGGGAAAAGTCCCGATAAATACCATACTTTTGGCAAGCCGACAAAAAATATAATTGCTAGTATGGATAAAGATCAAGTGTACTCCCTTGGAAATGTCAAATAGATGGAGCGACCTATAAATTTAATAAGAGATCAATGAGATGAAAGACAGCCTAATCGTAAAAATTCTCCAGGAAGGTGACAAAGTTTTGAATGTCTCACACCAGGGTGAAGAGATTCATATAGTTGTGCAGAAATCAAACGAGGAAGTTGTTGTTTGGGTTCTGTATCGCGATGAAAAAGGGCAGCCTATACTGTCTAAAAGACCAGAGATTACCATCACTTTTGGAGATGGTATGGTTGAAGCCAGGGCAACCGATTCTAATGGTCAACAATTTTTCTCTTTAACTACTTCATGAGGTGAACAGTGGGTAAAAAGTCTCTTAAAATAACAGTCAACAATTTGAATGATGAGAACTACGTTAAGGTTGCTTATCAGGTAGCTGAGTCAGTCAAGTCGGTTGCTCCAAATAGCACTATCTCTATTCTAGGGGCAAGTCCAGAAGTGTTTGAAGGTTCCTCCAATAAGCAAATCAAGGGTGAGTAACATGGCAAGTCAAAGACGACCTCCTGAACACCTGAAGGCGCAGAGAGAAGTCAAGGTGAGGGATGGTAACGAATGTGAAATTTGCGCTAAAGTCTCCAAAATCGCCGATGGACACCATGTTATTGCTTACAGTGATGGTGGTCCGGCGGATTTGAAGAATATGATGACACTTTGCCCAGAGTGTCACAAGGCTTACCACCATGCAAAAATACAAGTAGATATTTGGCGATTTTAAATACAGAGTAAAGCTTGCCTAAAGTTTTTCTCCATAAGTTTAATATTTTAAAAACCTCAGTTTTGGTTACTGAGGTTTTTATTTTTATTGATTTATTTTTTAGGTGGTATACTTAATATACCAAGCATCTTTTTTATCGGAAACATGAGGCTTAGAGTCAGAGTCGTGTCGCTATTCCGTAGGGAATCGCTTTATCAAAATAAATAGCCCTCGCCTTACAAAAAAAATGGCGATCGCCCATCTTGCCTATTCCGTTGACACTCGTGTTACCCAACCTCTTTTTCCACTCACAATCTGATCCATTTTCACCATTTCAAAGGGCTATGGTTGCACTCCAGGCGTGAAGCGTAGCTATCCAATAGGGAATCGCCCCAGCAAAAAAAGGGATCTCGCCCACAGAAATATAGAATATTGCCTAACTGAGTGTTTGTAGCGCCGAAGTGCCTGTAAGGTTGGCATCAACTGTAGCTAATATTAACCCATAATAAATAGCTGTGGCCGCAATAAATCGGTCTCCGGGGTCTTGATGGGGTAGTGCAATCTCGCGACTTAAAACGGCAATGGCGTGATTCATTTGGGCTTCACGAGTTTCCAGAGTTTTTAAAGCTAAGTTAACCCATGTAACCGGATCTGGCTGTAAAGATATCCTTCCTTTTTCTGCAAGAATGAGCGTCTCCCAAATGCTAATTGGACTGAGCCAAAGTTCAGTATTAGGATCGGCGATCGCCCTTTGAAGTTGGAGCGATAGGCGTCGATCGCCGAGTAAATACCAAAGCCAAATGTGGGTATCCAGTAAAAGTTTCATTCTAAAACTTCCCACAGTTCGGCGACAGGAGCAATTAAATCTCCTAATATTTCACCGCTTCCTTTCATTGTGCCAAACACAGGGCGTGGGGTTTGGGTAGTGGCAGGATAGATAATCACTAATGGTTTTCCTTCATGGATGATGGTGAGGGGGGTTTTGGTACGTTCGACCTCTATAAGTAGAGTCTGGAGGGTTTGAGGTAATTCAGTCGTGGTAATTTGTGCCATCTGTTCACCTTTCACAATCTTATTCTATTTCTACTATGATAATGCGAGGATTAGACGGAAAGCGATGCTTGAGTGAAAAAAGATCGATCGCCCCTCACAGCAAATACCAAACACTGCGATGATTCTACAGAGTGCGATCGCACATAATCATCATCCCTAATTTGCGATCGACCTCCGGCATCAATTCTCAACAAAGCATCCGGCTGAAATTCGTTATCTGCGTCCAAGCACACAGTCGCATTGTCGCCCAATTCCACCCCAGCCAACCTCTAATTTGATTGTGTGGTTCGCCGTGACTTCTGAATGTTACCGATGATGCCACATAAAATATTTTTTCACTCTATTGAGTTAGCGAGAAAAATGTAAGCAAACATAGCATCGGGGGGCGAGTTTTGCCGCACTAAACTCGCTCCTACTATCAAATTATAACTAAATCCGCCCCTTAAACCTTCTGCTTCTTCCTTCGCGTCCTAGCGCTTACGCGCCGCTTCGCTAACGCGTCTTCGCGGTTCATTTCTAACACAAATACCCAATCCAAGTCGGCAAAACCTCCGGCGAACCGTACCACTTCCCCGGAGAACGAGGCGAATGCCAAACCCCATCCAACACCAGATTTTCGGCCCCATCCAAAACAGCAGCTTCCACCGGCGTAATTCCATCTCCCCAAGTTTCGCCCTTCCCCACAGTTAACTCGTAACTCTTATAAGCCAGCCAAGTCCCAAAACCGCGCTTGCCAAAAACAGCCTTCCCAGCAGCGCACACGTAGCGCACCTGCGGGTGAAAAGCCCCCGGATAGTGAATTTTGACAAAATCTAGATTTTTGCGCGTCCAGCGCTCTTGAGAGACGTGCGGCGTGCCTAAAGTGATTAAAGTATTCACATAAGGGTGAGCTTCCCACAAACCTGCGTCCTCAAGCACGTCGCCGTGAATGGTGTAAGGCTTTTCGCCCAAATAGATGCGAGAAATCCAGCCGCCGGCCGAATGACCGACGAGATTGATCTGGGGAACGCCGTATTGCTGTAACATTTGTTTGACCGTGCGATCGAGCTGTCGCAAAATTGGCACCATCGACCGCCCGCCAAAAGTCGGCAACCAATCTCCCTTGCCCAGAGGCACTGTTACTGTTGGAAAACCTCGATCGACCAGAGACTTTTCTAATTCCCGATAGTCGGAAGCTGCAGCAAAATATCCTGGTAAAATCACGGTTGGTAATGGCATTGTCAATTTTAGATTTTAGATTTTAGATTTTAGATTTTAGATTTTGCGGTCGGAGTGCTACGATCTGTTTTTCAAGTTCAAAGACGCTTGCCGAAGCATCCTTTGGATTGCTAACATCTGCCGCTCGTTAAACCTTTTGCTTAGGGAATATCTACTTCTATGGCTCGCGAGCCGATTCAAACATGGTATTTTACCCTAGTTGTCGTTCACTTAGAAGACCGTTTTCTACTGGTACAAGAGCGCAAGTACGAGCAGCAGTGGTATCTCCCAGCAGGGCGAGTGGAAAAAGGGGAAACTTTGCTCGAAGCTGCTATGCGTAATACCCTTGAGGAAGCGGGCATTTCCATCATCATTGAGGGAATTCTCCGGGTAGAGCACACAGTGATGCCTAAGGGTAATGTGCGCCTCCGAGTCATTTTTGTGGCTCGTCCACAAGATAAGACGCCGCCCAAGAGTAAGCCGGATGAGCATACTTTGTGCGCGGGCTGGTATTCTCTCAAGGAATTAGACCAGTTGTCGTTGCGGGGAGAGGAAGTTCGAGAAATGTTTCAATATATGGCAAGCGGCGCTCCCATTTATCCTATCGACTTGCTCACCATCGAGGGAGCTCCTTTTAAAAATTACCGCTATCGCTGGTGAATCAAGAGGGTTTTGAGATTGCCGCCACAGCCTCCGCGTACAACGCGCAGTAACTCGATCAGTTTTGAGTTTTTTGAGTTCGTAACCGAATTGGAAACGCCGATCGAGCCAACGGATCGATCGTGTGTAATGAATAAATTAGGCCTCAGAACCCGAAAAAAGACGGTAGAGCAGTGGCACTGTCTGTTTTTTGCTTCCCCCAGTCCGGCCCGTCTGAGGCCCTGCTCACCATTCTCCACAATATCTGATAAACCGCGTATAGGATTCGGCCAAAAGGATTGGGCAAGAAAAACAATGGTTTCAGCAATTAACAACGTCCTCACCCTATTAGCGACTGCTATACAAGCGTGGAACCCGTCAAAAAACCGGGTTTCTACGCTTGAGTGCTTGATGTGAGGGTCGCGAAATCTCAATAAAAGTCGATCGGGCAATTTCGATACCGACCGTGCTAAAATTATACCTTTGAATTCTCCAACAGCCACTTTTAAAATCACTCAAAAAAAATATCAATTAATAACTATTAACTTCCAATTCCCAATTATCAATTCTCAATTACCAATTCCCCATTCCCCATAGTCATGACTGACTCTTCCTCCCTAGCCAACACCCTTTCCGAACCGCTGCGCCAGCCTTTTTGGTGGGCAGCCCTAGCTTCTGTCAGCCTGCACGGAGTCCTCGGAGTAAGCGCCCCGACGCTCTCAAACATACTTTATGGTGGAAATTCCTCAAAAAATATCCCCGGTTCTGTCGGCTTAGTAGAACTAACTCCCGCAGAAGCCGGCCGCCTGCCACAAACCATACCACCGAAACCGTCTAATACGCGATTTACGCCATTTTCGATCGCACCAGTTCCCCTTCGGCCAGCGCCAAAGTTAGCCCCGCCCTTGCCCCCCGCACCGGATACCATCAACTTGCCCGCCATGCCGCCGGGAATGCCGCCTCCTGGATTCTTTTCCCCTCTCCCTCCTTCCCCTCTCCCGCCCTTCACGGCCCCAACAGCCCCGCCACCTCCCAAAACTCCATCCCCAACAGTCAGAGCCCCCTCCCAGCCAATACCCACTTTCGTCCCACCCGTACCTCCCAGCGGTTTTCTTTTCCCGCCCTTACCTGGTAATTTCGATCGCAATATCCCGCCACCGCCATCGCTGCCAGAAGCGCCCCAGCTTCCAGGCGGCGGATCGGAAGATGAAGCAGAGGCGCTCAAAAAAATCATAGCCAGTAGAGGCGGACTCCCACTATTTCCAGACGGAGCTCCAGTCTTTACCCCGGAATTCCCAATTGGCAGGAATGTGGGACCCGATGGAGTACCAAAATTGACTCAAAAAGATCCCAATAAAAGGAATCTCATCGCAGAAACTCCCGAAGAAAGAATCAGGAGACAACAATTTGAAGAGGGACAGCGACAGCTAGGACAGTCCGGCCAACCGGGTTCAAACTTACCCACCGACAGAGAGACACTGCTGGCGGCTGGAGAGACCTATGTTGCTTTGTTTGATAAATTCAAAAAGGCTTATCCTGACTTGGAAACGACGGGCCCGACTCCTGTGCCTGTCCCTTATCCCGTAACAGCTTGCTCGCAAAAACTCCAAGGAAGAGCAGTTTTTGGAGCAGTTGTCAGCCCTCAAGGCTTGCTCAAGGCCGAGCCACAGCCGATCGTCCCCACGGGTTACGGTATTCTCGATAATGCGGCTAAAATTGCGATTATTAGCCCTTCTCTAACATTTGAAGCAGCCAGCACGCACAAGCTTTACCAACTGACTGTCGAGTTTAAGTACGACGAAAAAGTTTGCAGTGGCATTCCTCTCACCCCAACCAAGCCCAACCCACCAGGCCAGCCGCAGCCCGCGCCCGCGCCGACAGCGCCCAGCAGACCAACAGGCCAGCCACCTTCCCCAGCGCCTACTGAAGTGAAACCGCAGTTTGAGAAGCCGCCGGCCCCCTCAAACAAACCACAGCCAGGGGCTCAACCGTCGCCGCCGACACCCAAACCCGCGGCTCAACCGTCGCCCTCGCCTGAACCGAAACCAGCCGCGGAACAGTCACCTTCTCCTCAACGGCAACCCGCCGAAGAGTCTCCGCAGCCCGAAGCAGCGCCTTCTCCGACCGCCGAAGAGTCTCCGCAGCCCGAAGCAGCGCCTTCTCCTGCAGCCGAAGTGTCCCCGCAGCCGGAAGCTGCGCCATCTCCAGCCCCGGAAGTGTCCCCGCAGCCGGAAGCTGCGCCATCTCCGGCCCCGGAAGTGTCGCCATCTCCGGCCCCGGAAGTGTCGCCATCGCCGGAAGCTGCGCCTTCTCCTGCAGCTACCGAAAATTAATTAGGCATCAGTAAGAGGAAATCGGGAATGGGTAGTATCCAATCTGCTTGCTTCACTACTATTGTGAGTTAGTAGTTAGTAGGGTGCGTCAGCTTGAATATTTGTTGGTTCTCAAACTAATTTCTACTTGCTGACGTACCCTACTTTACCCACTAAGAATGAAGTTGTTTTTCGTCCGCCCAACCCGGCTTTAGACGATTGAAGTTTTGACTGCAAACCTAATTACCTATTCCCCTTAACCTCTCAATTGTATTGAACTTTATACATTTGAAATAAGTCGCCGCTTTGCTTTTTTACTACCTTAGCGCCAGCAGCTTTAATCATTTTTTCCCAATCTTCTATTGTCTCTAAAAATACTTCGCCGGCTCGATAAGTTTCCAAAATTGCCCAATCTTCGGCTAAAGGAGCATTGGGGTTGAGGACATCAAAAACAAAATGACCGCCCGGTTTTAGTACCCGCTTTACTTCTCCCATGACAATACTCCAATAGTCTATGGGATAGTAACAGCTAAAGCCTGTAGCGAGGCATAAATCGAACTGAGCCTCCTCGTAATTTAACTGGTGAGCGGGGGCCCATTCTACACCTTTGAACAGCTTAGAATTGAGCTGAGGGCCGCGAGCGTTTAAGGCGTCTCGCGCTACGCTGCTGATTTCTTGACCATAAAAATATGCTTCCCAATCCCGCCAAGGGTAGATGAGAAAGCTGACTCCGCAGCCAATGTCTAAACAGCGCTGATTTTTTTGAGGTTTGGCAATTTTCCAGAAGGGAGAAACTGTTTTTGCTTGGAGAGTTCCTGCGACTGATTCTAGGAAAATCGGCATTGCTTCGACTTCTTCGGGTAAAGCGAAAGCTTCTCCCCGGTATTCGCGATCGAATCGAGAAGCGACTTGCGACAGTAAAACTTGCCAGCTATCTGATTTTCCTTTAGCAAACCAAGTCTGCTCCTGACCCGCTACTGGGCGATCGGACTTTTTAGACATTCTTGAATTACCTTTTAGAAGCTTTGAGAGCTTTTGTAAAGTTTTGGCGGTAAGGCTTATTAAAAATTAACGCGGGCCAGAGCAGCGAGAGCTTCAGGCGATTTGCAAAACTTCGATCGAAGTTAGTGCGATCGAAACCATTCCAAAATTTCCAAATGCCGCCACCGTAAGCGATCAGCAATGCCAAGCTAATTAACGTACTCATTAAAAAAACCCCTAAGCAATGGATAGGATTTTGGGTCAGCTAGTCAAAGCGCTACCCTTAATCTATCATTTATCAGACGCCAAGGCGCACCGATAGCTGTAGTAATTCCACCTTCAGAAAGAGACTTTAAAATCCCCGCTGGCCACAAACTTAAAAATAACACCCCCGAAATAGCTTTCACCGAGCAAGCAAGAAGGGACTTCTGTCAAAAGTCGAGGATTCTGAGGACTTATACGATTGAAGAATTAAAGAATTGGGAATGACTGATGACAGAAGGGTTTCGAGTACGGGCCTACAGTTGCATTCTTTTTTTTAACTGGTATTACCTAACATCACATCCCCTACAAATCCGAGCTCGACCGGGGGATTGGTGCGATGTAGCAAGTTCTAATTCGGTTGAAATCGGTTGCTGTTGGGGGACGGCCTGGCCGAACGGGATTTACCAGACGTGTCACTACTCGAAGATATTTAAGTAAGAACTGATTGCTGGTGGCCGACGAATTACAGCAGGCAAACTTTTTCTAGCGGACAATAGCGGTAGAGAGCTTTTTAAGCAAGGAGGATTTTATGCGTGCAGTGCTGATGGCTGGGGGATCGGGAACGAGGCTCAGACCCCTGACGTGCGATTTGCCCAAACCGATGGTGCCGATTCTGAATCGCCCGATCGCAGAACACATTATTAATTTGCTAAAAAGGCATCAGATTACGGAAATTATTGCCACGCTGCACTACCTTCCCGATGTCATGCGCGAATATTTTACTGACGGGGCAGAGTTTGGCGTTCAAATGACTTACGCTGTGGAGGAAGACCAACCGCTGGGTACGGCTGGTTGCGTCAAAAATATTGCTGAACTGCTCGATCGAACTTTTCTGGTCATCAGCGGCGACAGCATCACAGACTTCGACTTGACGGCAGCGATCAAATTTCACCGTAGCCAGCAATCCAAAGCCACGTTAATTTTAACTCGCGTTCCCAACCCGATGGAATTCGGCGTCGTGATTACCGAGGAAAATTACCGCATCAGCCGCTTTCTGGAAAAGCCTTCTAGCAGCGAAATTTTCTCCGATACTATCAATACCGGCATTTATATTTTAGAACCCGAAGTCTTGGATTACCTGCCGGTAAATCAGGAGTGCGACTTCTCGAAAGACTTGTTTCCCCTGCTACTGGAAAAAAATGAGCCTATGTACGGCTACATCGCTGAGGGTTACTGGTGCGATGTCGGCCAGCTAGATGTTTACCGGGAATCTCAGTACGACGCGCTGCGGGGAAAGGTCAAACTGGATTTGAGCTACTACAACGAAGTTCGATCTGGACTTTGGGTAGGTCAGAATACTTTTATTGACGATAGCGCGATCATCGAAGTACCGGCCATGATCGGCAACAATTGCCGAATAGGAGCCCGGGTTAAAATCGATGCCGGTACAGTGATCGGAGATAACGTGACTGTCGGGGCCGACGCAAACCTCAAACGTCCCATCGTCTGGAACGGAGCAATTGTCGGTGAAGACGCTCATCTTAGGGCCTGCGTGATTTGCCGGAGCACCCGTGTAGACAGGCGGGCTCACGTCCTCGAAGGTGCTGTCGTCGGTTCAATGTCCATTGTGGGAGAAGAAGCACAAGTGGGGCCAAGCGTGCGCGTATGGCCGAGCAAAAATATTGAATCCGGCGCTCTATTAAATCAAAATTTAATTTGGGGAGAACAAGCTAAGCGGAATTTGTTCGGTCAGCGTGGCGTTCAAGGACTGGCAAATGTGGATGTTACTCCGGAATTTGCAGTGAAATTGGGCGCGGCTTATGGCTCGACTTTGAAACCGGGGACTTCGGTATCGGTTTCTCGTGACCAGCGGAGCATTTCGCGGATGGTTTCGAGGTCTTTGATTGCGGGTTTGATGTCGGTGGGAATTAATGTGATCAATTTGGAATCGACGGCAATTCCGATCGCGCGCACGGTTTCGTCTACGCTGTCGATTGCTGGCGGCATTCACGTTCGCATTTCGCCCGATCGCTCCGACCACATTTTAATTGAATTCTTCGATATCAAAGGCATCAATATTACTAAAGGAGCTGAGAAAAAAATCGAGGGGGCTTATTTTAAGGAGGATTTGCGGCGAGCTCTAATTCCCGAAATTGGAGAGATGACGTACTTTAACCAAGCTCTCGAAGTGTACAACCGCATTTTTGAGCGGCAGATGAATGTTGAGGCAATACGCTACAGCAATTCTAAGGTGGTAATCGATTACGTTTACGCGGTTTCGGGAGCAATTCTGCCCCAAATGCTTGCCAAGTTCGGCTGCGATGCGGTGGTACTCAATGCTAGTCTCAAGCAGACTTCTCTAAGCAACGGGGAACGGGAATATTTACTCGACCAACTCGGCCGGGTGGTGAAAGCACTCAGCGCTAATTTCGGAGTGCAGGTATCGGCTAACGGCGAACAGCTCATTTTAGTAGATGAGTCTGGGATAGCGATTCGTGGGGAAATGCTGACGGCGTTGATGGTAAATTTGATGCTGACTTCTCATCCCAAAGGTACAGTAGTAGTGCCGGTGCATGCGTCTTCTGCGGTGGAGGCGATCGCCCGACGCTATCAAAGCAAGGTAATCCGCACGAAGGCGAACCCAACTGCTTTGATGGAAGCCGCTAACAGGAATCCGAATGTGGTTTTGGGCGGCAGCGGCCTTATGGGTTTTATTTTCCCGCAGTTGCATCCCGGATTTGACGGAATGTTCTGCATTGCTAAAGTGATAGAAATGATGACGATTCAGGAGCGATCGCTCGGACAGATCAAGGCGGAACTTCCCCGCATCACCCACCGCAGTTACAGCGTCCGCTGTCCTTGGACTATCAAGGGTTCGCTGATGCGACATTTAGTAGAAACTCATTCGCCCGATCGTTTAGAATTATTAGATGGAGTGAAGATTTTTAACTACAGCGACGACAATTGGGTATTAATTTTACCCGATGCTAGTGAACCGACGGTTCATATCTTCGCCAACAGTGAGGATCGAGATTGGGTATCTGAAACTTTGAAGGAGTACCGCGCCCTCGTTCACGATTTTGTCAGTCAAGCCGAGGCGGCGGTTCTCCAAGATAAATTTGGTAACGTGTAATCCGTCATCGGTGACAACTAATAGCGATGGGGCGCAGAAAAATCAGTAATTACCAATTACCAATTGGCAATTGGCAATTCCCCCAAGCAAGACCCACAAGTCATCGGTACACGGATAGCTATTTCTTCCTTCTTCCTTCTTCCTTGTTCCTTCTTCCTTCTTCCTTCTTCCTTCTTCCTTCCACATCCAATTCCCAATTACGCACAGATAACAGATGAATAGCTGCATTTTGATGGCGGAAATAATTCAACAACCGCAACTCCGTTATACTCCTGACAATCAACTTCAAATCGCTGAGATGTTGGTGCAGTTTCCCGGCCCCAAACCCCAAGATCCTCCCGAACATTTGAAAGTGATAGGATGGGGAAATTTTGCTCAAGAAATTCACGAGAAATATCACGAGGGCGATCACGTGATTATTGAAGGGCGACTGAGCATGAATACGATCGAAAGAGATGGTATTAAAGAAAAGCGCGCTGAACTGACAGCTCAAAGGATTTACAGTGTCGGCGCAGATGCAATGAGTTCGGCTCCCGCAGCTAGAACCGCCCCCGAACCAGCTCAAATTCGCGACAGCGCCCCGGCTAATGTGCCGAGCAATGTAGTTCCTTTAGGCTCGCGGAACCGCAGTTCTAACAGCGCTCCAGGTGGCGCTAACCGCACGTCTAGTTCGGATTGGAACTCGCATCAGTCTTCAAATTCTGAGTCCGATCGCCAGTCGGGTTCGTCTAACGAACCTGACAATCCCGATTACGATCCGATTCCGTTTTAAAAATTAGGGTGCATCACTTTATGAGCGAGCGCGAAACTTCGCCGTTCGATCGAAAGTGACGCACCTTAATTTAAGGGCGATTCCCTACGGGATAGCTTCGCACGCGCGTACTTCAGGAAAAAAAGGGCGCTCCTCTTCGAGGGCTGCGTTAACGAATTTTGCCCAACTACGAGCTAAATTGCAAATTTTACAGCTTGATCGTCACAACTTTTTTCTTGCTTTTTTCGTCGCGCAGCACGACGGTATTGTAGGGTGATGTATCCGTCCCCAGCGGAATTGGCAGCTTAAAGCTGCTGCTCTTATGCTTAACTTCGCCTAAATCAATGCTTTTCGTTATATTGCCATCTGTTGCCAGATAAGCGGTAAGTTCGCCTTTATAATCTTCAATCAAAAAGTCTCTGAAGAAAAGGACTTCCCCAGCACCCTCGACATCGATACCAAGGATGACCGTACCGCTAAACGTTGCGCCTTTTTCTTCTTCATCAACCGTCGCCATTTTAATTTCCGAGGGGTCTTGACCGGACATATCTGGCATAAATTTTTTCTCCTGAACAGAGCGCAATAATTAACAAGAAGCTTACCTGATGCTAGGGGCGATCGCAAAACTCTTAGGACGTATTTCTGCATCGGTCTTGCTTCTGTCTGAGGTTATAGAAGCCCGCGATCGCGAATTATACCACCAAGTCTCGCAAACACCGCCGCGCTAATTCGATTCGATATTTAGCATCCTAAGTCGGGAGTTTTTAAGTGATTGGGTGGAGAATTAAGCCTGATGTTTCTGATAATTTAAGAGCGATCGCACTTTGCTCAATAAAGGGCGATCGCCCTGAAAAATTATTATTTCCAGTAACGGGTCAAAATCCGCATTACTTCACCTGCTAGAGGGGATGGTAAAGGCGGGCTCCATTCACCAACTTCTGCAAAACCTAAAACGTGCAGCAGGCTGATGATGCTTTCTACTCCTTTGGGAATCCCGCAAATCAACAATCGGATCGGTTGTTTGTCGGTGGGTGCGTCGGGAATTTCTTCGCGCAGGAGTTCGGGAACTGACTTTGGCTGTGATATCATAAGTTTTAACTAGGGCTTGCTGAATATATCGATGGCACTTGACGTAGCCTGGGTTATGCGCTCGCGAGAGCGAGGGTAAAGTGCAAA